>NZ_JBSFUB010000068.1:0-41147 GCF_053591575.1 Streptomyces altiplanensis
CCTTCATCGTGGCCCGCGAGCTCTCCCGGCCGCGCAACGCGTCGGGCTGCGCCGAGCACCCCGGCTCGCCCATCGACCCGACCGCCCCGGTGTCCTTCCGGCGGCCGGGGACGTGCTCACAGGAGGAGTCAGAAGCCGCGGCGGGCGCCGCCGTCGACCGGGAGCATGATGCCCGTCAGGTACGACGCGGCCGGGGACAGCAGGAACGCGGCCGCCTTGCCGAACTCCTCCGGCGTGCCGTAACGGCCCAGCGGGATGCGCGACTCGTTGGCCGCGCGCGCCGCGTCGCTGTCGCCGGACAGGGCGTCCAGCTCGCGCACCCGGTCCGTGTCGATCCGGGCCGGCAGCAGGCCCACCACGCGGATGCCCCGCGGGCCCAGGTCGTCGGCGAGGGACTTCGCGAAGCCGGCCAGCCCCGGCCGCAGGCCGTTCGAGATGGTGAGGCCGGAGATCGGTTCGTGGACCGATCCGGACAGGACGAAGCCGATGACACCGCCCTCGGAGAGCTCGGCCGCCGCCGCGCGGGCCAGCCGTACCGCTCCGAGGAAGACGGAGTCGAAGGCCGCCTGCCACTGCTCGTCCGTGTTGTCGGCCGCGGAGCCCGGCGTCGGGCCGCCGACGCTGATGAGAATGCCGTCGAAGCGCCCGAAGTGCGCGCGGGCGGCCGCGATCAGACGCCCGGCCGCCGCGGGATCGGCGTTGTCCGCGGCGACCGCCACCGCGTTCGGGCCGAGCTCCGCGGCGGCGTCGGCGGCCGTCTTCGCGTCACGGCCGCTCACGACGACCTTCGCGCCTTCCTGGGTGAGCCGGCGCGCGGAGGCGAAGCCGAGCCCGCGACTGGCTCCGGTGACGACGTACACCCGGTCCTTCAGTTCAAGATCCATGGGGTCATCCTGCCGTCTCCGCACGGTCGAGGGCGAGCGCGGACCCCACCAGTCCGATATGACTGAACGCCTGGGGGAAGTTTCCGAGCTGCCGCCCGGAGGCCGGGTCGTACTCCTCGGCGAGCAGCCCCACGTCGTTGCGCAGCGACAGCAGCCGCTCGAAGAGCTCCCGGGACTCCTTCGTCCGGCCCGTCATCCGCAACGCGTCGACCAGCCAGAACGAGCAGGCCAGGAAGGTGCCTTCGTCGCCCGGCAGCCCGTCGACGGTGCGGCCGTCCGTGCTGTAGCGGCGGATGAAGCCGCCGTGGCCGAGCTCGGACTGCACCGCCTCGACCGTCCCGACGACCCGCGGATCGTCCGGCGGCAGGAAGCCGGTCCGGGGGATGAGGAGCGTGGCGGCGTCCAGTTCGGTGGAGCCGTACCACTGCGTGAAGGTGTTGCGCTCGGGGTCGTACCCCTTCTCGCAGACCTCCCGGTGCACCTCGTCGCGCATCGCCCGCCACCGGTCCGCGTCGCCGGGCAGCGTCGGGTCCTCCTCCAGGGCGCGCACGGCGCGGTCGGCCGCGACCCACGCCATCACCTTGGAGTGCACGAAGTGCCGGCGCGGCCCCCTGACCTCCCACAGGCCCTCGTCCGGCTCGCGCCAGTTGGACTCCAGGAAGCCGAGCAGACTGAGCTGGAGGTTCCACGCCTGCGGCTTGGGGCGCAGGCCCGACGCTCTCGCCAGGTGCAGGGAGTCGATGACCTCGCCGTACACGTCGAGCTGGAGCTGATCGACGGCCGCGTTGCCGGTGCGGACGGGCCGGGAACCCTCGTATCCGCCCAGCCACGGCAGGTCCGTCTCGGGAAGCCTGCGCTCACCGGCGAGCCCGTACATGATCTGGAGGTCGGCCGGGTCGCCCGCGACCGCCCGCAGCAGCCAGTCGCGCCAGGCCCCGGCCTCTTCGGTGTAGCCGGCGGCGACGAGCGCGCCGAGGGTGAGGGTGGAGTCGCGCAGCCAGCAGTAGCGGTAGTCCCAGTTGCGTACGCCGCCGATCTCCTCCGGGAGCGAGGTGGTGGGGGCGGCGACGATGCCGCCGGTCGGGGCGTACGTGAGTGCCTTGAGGGTGATGAGGGAGCGCAGCACGGCTTCGCGGTACGGGCCTTCGTACCGGCAGTGGGCGGCCCACTCCTCCCAGTCGTGGAGGCTGTGCTCCAGGCCCTCGTAGGGGTCGATGAATTCGGGCTGCGGCTCGTGCGACGGGTGCCACGTCATGACGAACGCCACCTTCTCGCCCTCGGCGACGGTGAACGAAGAGTAGGTGGTGTACTGCTGGCCCCAGGTCTTCACCCGGTCCGTGGCGTCGCAGCGCAGCCAGACGGAGTCGGGCCCCGCGATGGCCACCCGGTGGCCGTTCGTGCGGCGCATCCACGGCACGATGTTGCCGTAGTCGAAGCGCAGCCGGAGCGTGGAGCGCATCGACACCGCGCCCGAAAGGCCCTCGACGATCCGTACGACATCGGGGGCCCGGTCGCGCTGCGGCATGAAGTCGGTGACCTTGACCGTGCCGGAGCTGGTCTCCCAGACCGACTCCAGGATGAGGCTGTTCCCCCGGTAGGACCGGCGTGTGCAGGAACCCCCGCCGGACGGGGCGATGCGCCAGTGCCCGTTCTCCTCGTCACCGAGCAGCGCGGCGAAGCAGGCGGCCGAGTCGAAGCGGGGCAGGCAGAGCCAGTCGATGGAACCGTCTCTGCCGACCAGTGCCGCGGTCTGCAGGTCCCCGATGAGCGCGTAGTCCTCGATGAGTTGGGTCACGCCCACTCGTGTTCCCACGGCGGGACGGCGTTAAGCCGTATCCGGGGGAACGGCGGACGCCGGCTCAGGCGTCGGCGGTGGCCGGCTCGGCCGGTGTCCCCTCGCCGGTTCCGCCCGCCCCGCCCGCCCCGCCGGACTCGGCGGCCTGTGCGCGGTCGCGCAGTTCGCGGCGTACGAGAACGACCCAGCCGACCGGCACCGCGGCGGCGAACAGCCACCACTGCACGGCGTACGCCATGTGCGGGCCGATGGAGTCGGCGTCGGGCTCGGGCACGAGCTGCGGCTTCGGACCGGCCGGGACGGGCTCGGTCTGCTCGATGTACCCGCCGAGGACGGGCCGCGAGAGCGTCTTTGCCTGCTGCTCGCTGTTGATCAGCATGACCTGGCGGGGCGGCAGGCCGCTCAGGTCCTTGATGCCGCTGCCCGCCGTCGTCTCGTCGGCCTTGAGCCGCCCGGTGACGGTGACCTCGCCCTTGGGGGCGGCCGGGATCTCGGGGAACGCCTGCTGGTCGGCGCCGAAGGGGACCCAGCCGCGGTTGACGAGGACGGCGCGGCCGTCGTCCATGACCAGCGGGGTGAGGACATGGAAGCCGACCTGGTCGTCGGCGTCGGTCCTGCGGCGTACGACGACTTCGTGCGCGGTGTCGTAGGTACCGGTGGCGGTCACCCGGCGCCAGTAGTCGGCGCGCGGAACGTCGTGCCCGGGGGAGGTGATGTCACCGACGGGCAGGGGCTTCGCCCTGAGGTTGCCCGAGATCAGCTCGTTCTGCGCGACCCGGTGCTGGTGACGGTGCAGCTGCCAGAATCCCAGTTCCACCATGGTGGGAATGAGGGCGAGCATCAGGAGGGTGAGGATCACCCACTGCCGGGACAACAGGAAGCGGTACACGTCCTTGACGTTACCTGGCGCGCGGTGCTCCCCGGCGGGTGGGTCACCCGCCGGGGGCGGGCCCCGCATGTGCGCCGCGGCGCCGGGCCCCGGCGTCAGACCTTGTCGACGATGCCCACCTTCCCCTCCGCGCGCGCGCAGTGCGCGCTGCAGAACCAGCGGCCCTCGGCCTCCACGCCCTGGCCGATGATCTGGACCCGGCAGTGTTCGCAGATCGGCGCCATCCGGTGGATGGCGCAGGAGAAGCAGTCGAAGACGTGCACCGCGCCCTGCGCGTGCACCTCGAAGGACATGCCGTAGTCGTTTCCGCATACTTCGCAACGTGCCATGCGCCACAGGGTGGGACGCCGGGCGGCGGCTGGGCGAGCGGTCGGCGGGCGAGTCGCGTGCCAATCACCCGTCTGCCGGGGCCTGCCCGTGCCGCGGGGCCTGCCCCTCGGCCGCGACCACGTCCCGAAGCAGCTGGGTGAAGGCGGCCTCGTCGACGACGGGGGTGCCGAACGCCTTGGCCTTGACCGTCTTGGAGGTGGCCGAGTCGGGATCGTTGGTGACGAGCAGACTGGTGAGCCGGGACACGCTCGTCGCGATGTGCAGTCCCGCCTCGACCGCCCGGTCCTCCAGCAGCTCGCGGTCCACGGACGTGTCGCCCGAGAACGCCACCCGCATGCCCTGCCGGAGCAGCTTGCCCGGCTCGTACCGCCCTGGGTTCGGGTACGGGCAGGCCGGACGCTTGCGCGAAGGGCGCCAGCTCGCGCCGCCCGCTCCCCGGTACGACGGCTGGTAGCCGGCCCGGGGGGCCGGGGGCGAGTCCGACCACTCGGTGAGCGGCCGGCATTCGAGCAGCGGCAGCCGCACCCCGCCTTGCGCCGCCGCGTGCAGGCTCGGGCGGAACGCCTCGGCGAGCACGCGCGCGTCGTCGAGGGCGTGGTGCGCCCGCTGCTGTACGACGCCGAAGTGCGCGGCCAGGGACTCCAGCTTGTGGTTGGGCAGGGGGAGCCGGAGCTCCTTGGAGAGCGCGATGGTGCACAGCCGCTGCTGTACGGGCGCGGTGCGTTCGGCGCGCGCGTACTCCCGGGCGATCATCGACCAGTCGAACATCGCGTTGTGCGCGACGAGCACCCGGCCGTCGAGCCGCTCGGACAGCTCGGCCGCGATGTCCGGGAACAGCGGGGCGTCCGCGAGCACGTCGCTGGTCAGCCCGTGGATCCAGACGGGGCCCGGGTCGCGCTCGGGGTTGACCAGCGTGTACCAGTGGTCCTCGACGTCCCCCCGGTAGTCCAGCCGGTAGACGGCAGCGGAGATTATCCGGTCGTCACGCGCGAGTCCGGTGGTCTCCACGTCGACGACTGCGTACCCCTTCGGGTAGGCGGTCGGCCACGGCGCTGCTGTCGAGTGGTCTTCGAGCATGGTCATTGAGGATACGGGCCCCCGCTGACAGCCCCGGCCGCCCGGGTGCGCGGACCGCAGGCGGGGCGGGTCGGTACGCGCCCGGCGGCGGCCCGGGTGAGACCCTCCCCGGGTGACCGACCTGACGCATGACGAAGCCCACGGCGGGGGCCTCGGCTCCCGGCTGAACTGGCTGCGCGCCGGCGTGCTCGGGGCCAACGACGGCGTCGTCTCCACCGCCGGCATCGTCGTCGGCGTCGCCGGGGCGACCGACGAGCGGTCCGCGCTCCTGACGGCGGGCCTCGCGGGACTGCTGGCCGGGTCGATGTCGATGGCGGCGGGGGAGTACGTATCGGTGTCGACGCAGCGCGACTCGGAGGAGGCGGCGCTGGCCGAGGAGAGGCGCGAACTGCGGGAGGAACCGGAGGCGGAGCTGGACGAACTCACCCGGATGCTGGCGGCGCGCGGCCTGTCCGAGGACGTGGCGCGCGAAGCCGCCCAGCAGCTCACCGAACGCGACGCGCTGCGCGCGCACGCGCGCGTGGAGCTCGGAATCGACCCCGAGGACCTCACGAACCCCTGGCACGCGGCGGGCGCCAGCTTCATCGCCTTCACGGTGGGCGCGCTGCTCCCCCTCCTGGCGATCGTCCTCCCGCCGGCCTCCTGGCGCCTTCCGGTCACGGTCGTCTCGGTCCTGATCGCCCTGGCCCTGACCGGCTGGGGCAGCGCCAGACTGGGCGCGGCGCCGTCCCGCCCGGCGGTGCTGCGGAACATGGCGGGCGGCGCGCTGGCGATGGCGGTGACGCACGGGGCGGGGCTGCTGCTGGGGGCGGCGGGGGTCTAGCGGCTCAGGGCCCGAGGTGATCCTGCAACCTCCGGGGAACAGCGCTCCGAGCCCCTGGTGCGGCACCACAGCGGCAAGGCCGAGGGCCGGCCGGCTGAGGATCTGCAGAGTGGGCAGCCGCCGCAGCGCGGTCAGCGGGGACGGACCGCACAGTCCGGGGCCCTGTGGAAGAACAGCGCTTCCAGCGAGGTGCGACCGGTGCTCTCCGGCGGGACTCCGTGCTCGCCTTCGAGGCGGGCCCGCTGACAAGCCGTCTCACATACTTGTCGGTAACAACCCCTAGCCGGGCGCTCCGCACCACCTCTATCGTGCGGGCATGCCGAACCTGCCCGATGTCGTGCTGTGGTCGATACCGGCCTTCGTCCTGCTCACCGTCGTCGAGATCGTGAGCTACCGCCTGCATCCCGACGAGGACGCCGCCGGTTACGAGACCAAGGACGCCGTCACCAGCGTCAGCATGGGGCTCGGCAGCATCGCGTTCGACTTCCTCTGGAAGATCCCGATCGTCGCGATCTACACGGCGGTGTACGAGCTGACGCCCGCCCGCGTCCCCCTCCTGTGGTGGACGGTCCCGCTGATGCTGCTCGCCCAGGACTTCTTCTACTACTGGTCCCACCGCGGCCACCACGTCGTCCGCGTCCTGTGGGCCTGCCACGTCGTCCACCACTCCAGCCGCAGGTTCAACTTCACCACCGCCCTGCGCCAGCCCTGGACGAGTCTCACCGTCTGGCCGTTCTACCTGCCGCTGATCGCGTGCGGCGTGCACCCGGCCGCGCTCGCGTTCTGCTCGTCCGCGAACCTCGTCTACCAGTTCTGGGTGCACACCGAGCGGGTCGGCACGCTGCCGCGTCCCTTCGAGTACGTCCTGAACACGCCGTCCCACCACCGTGTCCACCACGCCTCCCAGGGCGGCTACCTGGACCGGAACTTCGGCGGCATCCTGATCGTCTGGGACCGGCTCTTCGGCTCTTTCGCGGCCGAGACCGAGCGGCCCGTCTACGGCCTGACCAAGAACATCGAGACCTACAATCCGCTGCGCGTCGCGACCCACGAGTACGCCGCCATCGTCCGCGACGTACGGGCGGCGGCCACCTGGCGCGAGCGCGCGGGCCGGATCTTTCGCGGTCCCGGCTGGCAGCCGCGTCCGGCGGAGCCGGCCGTGACCGGGCAGGCGCGGGAAACCGCCGCGTGAGCGCCGGTACGGGCGTCGCCGGAACCGGTTCCCGCGCGGGCGGCGGGGCGGCCCCGGGCCGGCGTGCGGCGTGGGCCCGGGGGCTCCTGGCCGCCTTCGCCGTCGCGGTCCTCGCCGACCTCGGCTCGCTCGTCACCGGGGCGGGCACCGGCCACCTGATCGCCAAGCCGCTGCTGATGCCGCTGCTCGCGGCGTACGCGGCCGTGCGCGGCGCACCGCACACGCTGGTCGTCGCGCTGCTCCTCGGCTGGGGCGGCGACGTGTTCCTGCTCGCCGGGGCCGACTGGGCCTTCATGGCCGGCATGGGCTGCTTCGCCGCCGGACACGTCTGCTACCTCGTGCTGTTCCGGCGCGGCCGTACGTCCAGGGCGCTCGGCGCCGGGTACGCCGTCGCCCTCGTCGCCACCGTCGCCCTCCTGTGGCCCGGCCTGCCCGCGGAACTGCGCGTCCCGGTCGTCGGATACAGCCTGCTGCTCACCCTCATGGCGCTTCGCGCGAGCGGAACCGGCCTGTACGCCGGACTCGGCGGCGCGCTCTTCCTGCTCTCCGACACCCTCATCGCCACCGGCGTCGCCGGATGGCCGCAGCTGCCCGCCCCCGACTTCTGGGTCATGCTCACCTACACGGCCGCGCAGTACCTGCTGGTCATGGGTGTGCTGGGGCGTCAGGAAGCCCCGGCCGCCCCGTCGGCGTACCGGGAAGGCCGCACGAGCGTCTGAGCGCCAGGGGTCCGGCCCGCGGGGGACAGCACGACGCGGGCCGCCCGGTACCGAAGAGGACCGGGCGGCCCGCGCACTCGTGCCGCGTTCCTTACTTCTCGGTCACGGCGTCCAGCGCGTCGGCGATGCCGGCGCCGTAGTAGCCGTTGTAGTTCTTGCCGCCCTCACAGGTGGTGGCCTCGATCCAGTTGCCGGCCGCGTCGTAGACGTGGCTCGGGCAACCCGGGTTGTCGGCCTGCTTCTTGAGCAGGCGCTGGAGCTGCGCGGGGCTCGCCTTCGGGTGCGCGCTCTTGAGGAGCGCGGCGACGCCCGCGACGTGCGGGGTGGCCATCGACGTGCCCTGCTTGTAGCCGTACTCGCCGCCCAGGACGGTCGACAGCACCCGGCCGTTGGCGTCCGGCGTGGCCGGGATCTGCCACTTGTCGCCGCCGGGGGCCGCGACGTCGGCGACGCCGTACCCGTAACTGGAGAAGTACGACTTGACGTTCTTGACGCCCGTCGAGGTGACCGTCACGACACCGGGCAGCTGGGTCGGCGCGTCCAGGCACTCGGACGGGTCGATGATCCGGTCACCGGGGGTGGTGTCGTTGGGGCTGGAGTCGTCGAGGATCTCGTCGGCCGACAGGTCGAAGTCCGAGTTGCCCGCCGCCGCGACGTTCAGGGCGCCCTTGCGCTCCGCGTACTTCGTGGCACGCGTCAGGGAGTCCAGCAGGGCCTTCTGGTCCGGGTCGTCCTTGCAGTTGAACATCCACGGGTCGACGTAATAGCTGTTGTTCGTCACGTCGATGTCGTGCTCGGCGGCCCAGACGAAGCCGCAGACGACCGCCTCGGTGAAGAAGAGGCTGGTGCCCGGCTCGCTGACCTTGATGCCCGCCAGCTTCACGCCCGGCGCGACACCGGCGACGCCGAGTCCGTTGCGCGGAGAGGCGATCGTACCGGCGACGTGCGTGCCGTGGTCGCTGCCGTCGGTGTACGGACGCCAGGCGCCCTCCGACGAATCCGCCACGCCGCCCACGCAGTTGGCCGACTGGGACTTGGAGAAGTTCGGCGCGAGATCCGGGTGGGTGTCGTCGACACCGGTGTCGATCACACCGACGGTGACGTCACGGCTGCCGTCGTTGACCTTGGCCGCCTTGTCCGCGCCGATGGCGCGGATGTCCCACTGGTTCGCCTCCAGCGGTTCCTGACCGGGCGCCGCCGCCGCGGCGGCCTTCGCCGCCTCGGTCGCGGACAGCTTCTGCGTGGTGCCCTCCTCGGTGATCCCGACCGGCGTGAGCGGTGCGGTGCGGGTCGCGCCCGCCGAAGACACCCCCTTGGCCCTGCGTATCTGCTGGCCGAAGTCCGGATTCTGCGAGTGGACGACGATGACGCCAATCTGGTCGTACGCCTTCACCACGGTGCCGCCGGCCCTGGCTATCGCCCGCTTCACCGAAGCGCTCGCACCGTGGCCGCCCTTGGTGTTGACCACGTACGACATCTTCGGCCCGGTGGCGGTCGCCGTCGCGGCGGGTTCGTCCAGCGGCGCGGCCGAAGCGGCCGTTCCGGGCAGGAAGCCGAGCGAAGCCGTGAGAGCCAGTCCGACGGGCAGCGCCAGTGCGCGCTGCCGTCTGGATCCCAGATGAGCCATGGGTTCTCCACATCATCCGTGAGAGCCGCCCCTCGCGCGGGTGCGCAGGGGCGGGTACATGACGAGTGAAGCTAGCGCCGATCACACGTGCGGATCAATGTGTTGGGAAAAGAAATGGCGGATGCCGAACCGAATCGTCGTGCGATCCGTGCCGTTGTCAGGGGGACGGGCACCACCACTTCCCCCACCAGCGAGGTCACATTGACCATCCCAGCCGAACCCGCGTCGCGAGGAGAATCCGTGGCAACCGATGCACCACCGCCCCAGGGCGCCCCGGGCCAGATCCGAACAGGGCACACGACACAAGAGTTCGTCGAGGTGCAGGAGAGTGCGGAGTTCGGTGAACTGCGCCGTTCCCACCGCTCCTTCGCCTTTCCCCTGACCATCGCCTTCATCGCCTGGTACCTGCTGTACGTCCTGCTGTCCAACTACGCGGGCGGCTTCATGGGCACCAAGGTCCTCGGCAACATCAACGTGGCTCTCGTCCTGGGCCTGGCCCAGTTCGTCACCACCTTCCTCATCGCCTGGTTCTACTCGCGTCATGCCGCCACGCAGCTCGACCCGAAGTCCGAGGCCATCAAGTCCCGTATGGAGGGCGACGCATGAGCACCGCGCTGACCACGGCGGCCACGGTCCGGCTCGCCGCCGCCGGCGACGCCAGTGAGCACCGGCCGCTGATCATCACCCTCTTCGGACTTTTCGTCGTCGCCACCCTTTTCATCACGGTATGGGCGGGCCGCCAGACCAAGAGCGCCTCCGACTTCTACGCCGGCGGCCGCCAGTTCACCGGTTTCCAGAACGGCCTCGCCATCTCCGGCGACTACATGTCCGCCGCGTCCTTCCTCGGCATCGCCGGTGCCATCGCCCTCTTCGGATACGACGGCTTCCTCTACTCCATCGGCTTCCTGGTCGCCTGGTTGGTCGCGCTGCTCCTCGTCGCCGAGCCGCTGCGCAACTCCGGCCGCTACACGATGGGCGACGTTCTCGCGTACCGCATGCGCCAGCGCCCCGTGCGCACCGCCGCGGGCACCTCCACCATCGTGGTGTCGATCTTCTACCTGCTCGCGCAGATGGCGGGCGCGGGCGTCCTGGTCTCGCTGCTCCTCGGCATCACCAACGACGCCGGCAAGATCCTGATCGTCGCCCTCGTCGGCATCCTGATGATCGTGTACGTCACCATCGGCGGCATGAAGGGCACCACCTGGGTCCAGATGGTCAAGGCCGTCCTGCTCATCGCCGGCACCCTGCTGATCACTTTCCTGATCCTGCTGAAGTTCAACTTCAACCTCTCCGACCTGCTCGGCACGGCGGCCTCCAACAGCGGCAAGGGCTCGGCGTTCCTGGAGCCCGGCCTCAAGTACGGTGCCACCGGGACCTCCAAGCTCGACTTCATCTCGCTCGGCGTCGCCCTGGTCCTCGGCACCGCCGGCCTGCCGCACATCCTGATCCGCTTCTACACGGTCCCCACCGCCAAGGCCGCCCGTAAGTCCGTGAACTGGGCGATCGGCATCATCGGCGCCTTCTACCTGATGACCATCGTGCTCGGCTTCGGCGCCGCGGCCCTGCTCAAGCCCGGCGACATCATCGCCTCCAACAAGGCGGGCAACACGGCGGCCCCGCTGGCCGCCCTGGAGATCGGCGGCGGCGCCGGCTCGACCGGCGGCGCGATCCTGCTCGCCGTGATCTCGGCGGTCGCCTTCGCCACCATCCTCGCGGTGGTGGCGGGCCTCACCCTGGCGTCCTCGTCGTCGTTCGCGCACGACATCTACGCCAACGTCATCCGGCGCGGCAAGGCCACCGAGAAGGAAGAGGTGAGCGCCGCCCGCTGGGCGACCGTGGCCATCGGCGTCGTCTCCATCGCGCTGGGCGCACTCGCCCGCGACCTGAACGTGGCCGGTCTGGTCGCCCTCGCCTTCGCGGTCGCGGCGTCCGCCAACCTGCCGACGATCCTCTACAGCCTGTTCTGGAAGAAGTTCACGACGCAGGGCGCCCTGTGGTCCATCTACGGCGGTCTGACCGCGTCCGTGGGCCTCGTGCTGTTCTCGCCGGTCGTCTCCTCCAAGCCCACCTCGATGTTCCCGGGCGTGGACTTCGCCTGGTTCCCGCTGGAGAACCCCGGGCTGATCTCGATCCCGCTCGGCTTCCTGCTCGGCTGGGTCGGGTCCGTCCTGTCCAAGGACGAGCCGGACAAGGGCAAGTACGCGGAGCTGGAGGTCAAGTCGCTCACCGGCATCGGCGCGCACTGAACGCACCGGCAGCCCCTTTCCCGCAGCTGTGCCCCGTGGCCGCGTCGTAGAGTCGTACGACGCGGCCACACCGCTCCTCGTGGTATCGGGCCCCTCGTGTTGTCAGAGGTGTCGCGTAGGCTCGACAGCGTTCGAGACAGACGAATTCCGGATCGGGGAGGGGGCCGAGGATGCTTATCGACACTTATGGCCGTGTTGCCACTGACCTGCGTGTTTCGCTCACCGACCGCTGCAATCTGCGCTGTACGTACTGCATGCCCGAGGAGGGTCTGCAGTGGCTGGCGAAGCCGGATCTGCTCACGGACGACGAGATCGTGCGGCTGATCGGCATCGCCGTGACCGACCTCGGCGTGACCGAGGTGCGCTTCACCGGCGGAGAGCCGCTGCTGCGCCCGGGGCTCGTCGGGATAGTCGAGCGGTGTGCCGCCCTCGCGCCGCGCCCCAAGATGTCCCTGACGACCAACGGCATCGGCCTCAAGCGCACCGCCACCGCACTCAAGGCGGCCGGTCTGGACCGGGTCAACGTCTCACTCGACACCCTGCGCCCCGACGTCTTCAAGACCCTGACCCGCCGCGACCGCCACTACGACGTCATCGACGGCATGGCGGCCGCCCGCGACGCGGGCCTGACCCCGGTCAAGGTCAACGCCGTGCTGATGCCCGGACTCAATGACGACGAGGCCCCCGACCTGCTCGCCTGGGCCGTCGAGAACGACTACGAGATGCGCTTCATCGAGCAGATGCCGCTCGACGCCCAGCACGGCTGGAAGCGCGACGGAATGATCACCGCCGGTGACATCCTGGATTCCCTGCGGACGCGCTTCACTCTCACCGCGGAGGGCGAGGACGAACGGGGCTCGGCTCCGGCCGAGCGCTGGACCGTCGACGGCGGTCCCCACCGCGTCGGCGTCATCGCCTCCGTGACGCGGCCGTTCTGCCGGGCCTGCGACCGGACCAGGCTCACCGCCGACGGTCAGGTGCGCACGTGTCTGTTCGCCCGCGAGGAGTCGGACCTGCGCGGCGCCCTGCGCTCCGGCGCCCCGGACGAGGAGATAGCCCGGCTCTGGAAGCTGGCGATGTGGGGCAAGAAGGCGGGCTCCGGTCTCGACGACCCGTCCTTCCTCCAGCCCGACCGCCCGATGTCAGCCATCGGAGGCTGAAGCGTTCACCGGTCGCCCCCGGCGGCGGGCTCCTCCCACTCCTCCAGCGTCACGACGTCCTTCAGGAAACCGCGTACGCCGAGGAACTGGGAGAGGTGCTCACGGTGCTCGTCGCACGCGAGCCACGTCTTGCGGCGCTCCGGAGTGTGCAGCTTCGGGTTGTTCCAGGCGAGCACCCATACGGCGGCGGAGCGGCAGCCCTTGGCGGAGCAGACGGTGGCACCGGGGCCTGCCGAACCGGGAAAAAGAAGGGAATCAGGGGAGTTCACGCACTCAACCCTAGGTCAAAAAGGCGACGCCGAGCAGCCACGGGGGGAGCTGCCCGGCGTCGGTCCGTCGCTCCGACGGGGGATGCGGAGCGCCTACGAAGTATGTCACGCGACACAGGGTGCGGTGCACCGGAACTTCATGATTGATCTGAGCTTTTATTGAGCTTCGAAGACCGTCCGGGGTCAGCTCCGGTCGTGCTGCTCCTGCCCGCCGACCCGGTCCGCCGCTTCCGGTGCGGGTTCCGCGTCGGCCGGTTCGGAAGGGGCCTCCAGGGCCGGCCGCACGGGCGTCGGAAGGTGGACCGAGGGCAGGGAAGAGGCGTTCTCCCGCCCCCCGTTGGCGATGACCACGGCGATGTACGGGAGGAGGAGCCCCAGTGCCAGGGCCACGACCGCGACGTGCCGCTCCACGTTCCACAAGGTCGCGGCCAGGATCACCGCGGCGGTCCGTACCAGCATCGAGATGACGTAACGACGCTGCCGGCCGCGCACGTCGTCGGTCAGCCCCTGCCGGGCGCCGGTGATCCGGAAGACCTCGACGCTGTTGTGCTTCCGCATCACGTTCCACCACCCGATTCCGCGCCGGCTGTTCCCTGACCGGACCCCATCCACGGTACGCCGATGCTCCGCCGCCTTCGAGAGCGGGGCGTGCTCGGCCCGGACACCCCGCCACCGCCGGGTCACGTATGGAGGTGTCCGACATGCGCCGTACGGGCGGCTGTCCGAAACTGGGCGGACATGCGCACACCGCGCCGCACGAGGAGGCGACATGAGTTGGTTGTGGGCGATCATCGTGGGTCTGGTCCTGGGTCTGCTCGCCAAGGCGATCATCCCGGGCAAGCAGCAGATCCCACTGTGGTTGACGGTAATTTTCGGAATCCTCGGCAGCATCGTCGGCAACGCTGTCGCCGCGGGGATCGGCGTCGAGGACACCAGGGGAATCGACTGGATCCGGCACCTGCTCCAGCTGATCGGTGCCGTGGTGATCGTCGGACTCGGCGACATGCTCTGGGCGTCGATGAAGGGCAGGAAACAGCGGGCCTGAGTGCAGGTACGCGGACGCGCGCCCGCGCGCACGGAAAAGCGGCCGGGCGTGGCATCACGCTCCCGGCCGCTTCTCGTCGCGCAAGTGACTCAGCCGGCCGCGACCTCGATCGCCGCCAGGTTCTTCTTGCCGCGCCGCAGCACGAGCCAGCGGCCGTGCAGCAGGTCCTCGGGCGCCGGTACGGCGTCCTCGTCGGTGACCTTGACGTTGTTCACGTAGGCCCCGCCCTCCTTGACCGTGCGGCGGGCCGCCGACTTGCTCGGCGCCAGCCCCACCTCCACGAACAGGTCCACGACGGATCCGAGCGCGGCGACCTTGGCGTGCGGCAGCTCGGACAGGGACGCGCCCAGCGTCGCCTCGTCGAGCCCGGCGAGCTCGCCCTGGCCGAACAGCGCCTTCGACGCCGCGATGACCGCCGCGCACTGCTCTTCGCCGTGCACCAGCGTCGTCAGCTCCTCGGCCAGCGCACGCTGGGCGGCACGGGCCTGCGGGCGCTCCTCGGTGAGCTTCTCCAGCTCCTCGAGCTCCTCGCGGCTCTTGAAGCTGAGGATGCGCATGTACGGCGAGACGTCCCGGTCGTCCACGTTCAGCCAGAACTGGTAGAACGCGTACGGCGTCGTCATCTCCGGGTCGAGCCAGACGGCCCCGCTCTCGGACTTGCCGAACTTCGTCCCGTCCGCCTTGACCATCAGCGGCGTCGCCAGCGCGTGCACCTCGGCGCCCGGCTCCAGGCGGTGGATCAGGTCGAGACCCGCGGTGAGGTTGCCCCACTGGTCGCTGCCGCCCTGCTGGAGCGTGCAGCCGTGGCGCCGGTAGAGCTCCAGGAAGTCCATGCCCTGGAGCAGCTGGTAGCTGAACTCCGTGTAGCTGATCCCCTGGTCGGACTCCAGCCGCCGGGCCACCGAGTCCTTGGCGAGCATCTTGCTCACCCGGAAGTGCTTGCCGATGTCCCGCAGGAACTCGATCGCGGACATCCCCGCGGTCCAGTCCAGGTTGTTGACCATGGTGGCCGCGTTCGGACCCTCGAAGGACAGGAAGGGCTCGATCTGGGCACGCAGCCGCCTCACCCAGTTCGCGACCGTCTCCGGGTCGTTCAGCGTGCGCTCGGCGGTCGGCCGCGGGTCACCGATCTGGCCGGTGGCCCCGCCCACCAGGGCGATCGGCCGGTGCCCGGCCTGCTGGAGCCTGCGGACGGTGAGGACCTGCACGAGGTGCCCCACGTGCAGGCTCGCCGCCGTCGGGTCGAAGCCGCAATAGAAGGTGACCGGACCGTCCGCGAGCGCCTTGCGCAGTGCGTCCTCGTCAGTGGACTGGGCGAACAGCCCGCGCCACTTCAGGTCGTCGACGATGTCCGTCACGGTCTTGTCTCTCCTCGAACGTGCTTCGATGCTTCATCGGTGTCGATGCGGATTGCTTCCGGCCAGTGTATGGGCGTCACACGCCCCGGCTGACCGAGCTCATGTTGAAGTCCGGGACGCGCAGCGCCGGCATCGCGGCCCGGGTGAACCAGTCGCCCCACTCGCGCGGCAGTGTCTTCTCGCTGCGCCCGGCCTCGGCGGCCCGCGACAGCAGGCCGACCGGCGACTCGTTGAACCGGAAGTTGTTCACCTCGCCGGTGACCTCGCCGTTCTCGACGAGATAGACGCCGTCCCGGGTCAGCCCGGTCAGCAGCAGCGTCGCCGGGTCGACCTCGCGGATGTACCAGAGGCAGGTGAGCAGCAGGCCGCGCCCGGTGTCCGCGACCATCTCCTCCAGCGAACGCCCGTCCCCGCCGTCCAGGATCAGGTTGCCGATCGCCGGGGCCACCGGCAGCCCGGTCAGCCCCGCGCTGTGCCGGGTCGTGACCAGGTGCTCCAGCCGCCCGTCCCGCATCCAGTCCGTGGCGGTCAGCGGCAGCCCGTTGTCGAAGACCGACGAGTCGTCCCCGGAGGTGTGCGCGACGACGAAGGGCGCCGATTCCAGGCCCGGCTCGTTCGGGTCGCTGCGCAGCGTCAGGGGCAGCTCGGACAGCGTCTCGCCGACCCTGGTCCCCCCGCCCGGCCTGCTGAACACCGTCCGGCCCTCCGCCGCGTCCCGGGCCGCCGCCGACCACAACTGGTAGATCAGCAGGTCGGCGACGGCGGTCGGCGGCAGCAGCGTCTCGTACCGCCCGGCCGGGAGGTCGATCCGGCGCTCGGCCCAGCCGAGGCGCTTGGCCAGCTCGGCGTCGACGGCGGCCGGATCCACGTCCTTGAAGTCCCGCGTGGAGTACCCGGCCCAGGCCGAGCGCGTACGGTCCGGCGACTTGGCGTTGATCTCCAGCGTGCCGTTGGGCTGGTCGTGACGCAGGCGCAGACCCGTCGACGTACCGAGATAGGTGGAGGTCATCTCGTGGTTCGCGAAGCCGTACAGCTCACGGCCGCCGGCCCGGGCGCGGGCGAATGCCTCGCCGAGCGCGGGCGCGAAGTCGGCGAAGACACCGGACGAGGTCTCGGCGGGCGCGTCCGTGAAGTCGGGGG
Organism: Streptomyces altiplanensis; assembly: GCF_053591575.1. Lineage (NCBI taxonomy): Bacteria > Bacillati > Actinomycetota > Actinomycetes > Kitasatosporales > Streptomycetaceae > Streptomyces > Streptomyces altiplanensis. Next base: position 16,555 of record NZ_JBSFUB010000068.1, read on the forward strand.
AGGCGGGCACCCCGGAGACCAGCGGCTGGGCGTCCTCGGCCGGGCCGGCGGCGCGCGCGGCGGCCTCGGCGGCCCGTACCAGAGGCTCCAGCTCGTCGGCGGTGACGGCCGACCGCGACACCACACCGGACGCCGTCCCCTGCGCCCCGTCGACGGTCGCGATCACGGTGAGGGTGCGTCCGCGCGTGACGCCGTTCGTGGTGAGCGCGTTGCCCGCCCAGCGCAGATTGGCGGAGGAGTCCTCGTCGGCGATGACCACGCAGCCGTCGGCCGTGGAAAGCTCCAGAGCCCGCTCGACGGTCTCGTACGGCTTGACTGTGCGGCTCATCGGCCGGCCTCCTGCGTGGTGTTCAAGATGGTGACGTCGCGGAACAGGGCCGAGGGGCAGCCGTGCGAGACGGCCGCGACCTGGCCCGGCTGGGCCTTGCCGCAGTTGAAGGCACCGCCGAGCACATACGTCTGCGGGCCGCCGACCTTCTCCATCGAGCCCCAGAAGTCGGTGGTCGTCGCCTGGTACGCCACATCGCGCAGCTGGCCCGCGAGCCGGCCGTTCTCGATCCGGAAGAAGCGCTGTCCGGTGAACTGGAAGTTGTAGCGCTGCATGTCGATCGACCAGGAGCGGTCGCCGACGACGTAGATGCCGCGCTCGACCCCGCCGATCAGGTCCTCGGTCGAAAGGCCCCCCGGATCCGGTTGAAGCGACACGTTCGCCATGCGCTGCACCGGCACATGGGCGGGGGAGTCGGCGTAGGCGCAGCCGTTCGACCGTCCCAGGCCCGTCAGCTTCGCGATGCGCCGGTCCAGCTGGTAGCCGGTGAGCGTCCCGTCCTTGATCAGGTCCCAGGACTGCGCCTCGACGCCCTCGTCGTCGTAACCGACGGTCGCCAGCCCGTGCTCGGCGGTCCTGTCACCCGTCACGTTCATGACCGGCGACCCGTACGCCAGCTTCCCGAGCTGGTCGAAGGTGGCGAAGGAGGTCCCGGCGTACGCCGCCTCGTAGCCCAGTGCCCGGTCCAGCTCGGTCGCGTGCCCGATCGACTCGTGGATGGTCAGCCACAGGTTCGAGGGGTCCACCACCAGGTCGTACGTGCCCGCCTCGACGCTCGGCGCGCGCATCTTCTCGGCGAGCAGCGACGGGATCCCGGCCAGCTCGGCGTCCCAGTCCCAGCCGGTCCCCAGCAGGTACTCCCAGCCGCGCCCGACCGGCGGCGCGATCGTCCGCATCGAGTCGAACTCGCCGGTCGTGCCGTCCACCGCGACCGCGGTCAGCTGCGGGTGCAGCCGCACCCGCTGCTGCGTGGTGACGGTGCCCGCCGTGTCCGCGTAGAACTTGTTCTCCTGCACGGTCAGCAGCGAGGCGTCCACGTGCGCGACGCCGTCGGCCGCCAGCAGCCGCGCGCTCCAGTCGGCGAGCAGCCCCGACTTCTCCGCGTCGGCCACGTCGAAGGGGTTGATCTCGTACGACGAGACCCACGTCCGGTCCGCGTGCACCGGCTCGTCCGCCAGCTCCACCCGCTCGTCGGACCCGGCCGCCCTGATCACCTTCGCCGACAGCTTCGCCATCGCCACCGCCTGGCCCGCGACCCGCGCGGCGGCGTCCATGCTCAGGTCCACCCCGGACGCGAACCCCCAGCTGCCGTCGTGCACCACCCGTACCGCGTACCCGAGGTCCGTGGTGTCGGAGGAACCCGACGGCTTGGCGTCGCGCAGCCGCCAGGACGCGCTGCGCACCCGCTCGAAGCGGAAATCGGCATGGTCGGCGCCCAGCGCACGGGCGCGTGCGAGCGCCGCGTCGGCGAGCGCGCGCAGCGGCAGCGCCGTGAACGCTTCGTCGATGGAATGAGGCACAGAGACTCCTGTCTTCGGGACCGGTTCTCAAATCATGTCGCGCCCGGCCACCTGTTGCCCACCGCTTTCTGTAGGGATCCGACAGTGACTTCTCCGTGGTGCTGTCAGGCCCCGATTCTCCGTACGTGGTCCGGTACCGATAGTTTCGGTCGGTACCAGACCGCTATGGAAAGGGTGATCCGTTGAGCCGCTCGGTTCTCGTCACCGGAGGAAACCGGGGCATCGGCCTCGCCATCGCCCGCGCTTTCGCCGAAGCAGGCGACAAGGTCGCGTTCACGTACCGTTCCGGCGAACCGCCGGCCGCCCTCGCCGAACTCGGCTGCCTCGCCGTCAGGTGCGACATCACCGACACCGAGCAGGTGGAGCAGGCCTACAAGGAAATCGAGGAGAAGCACGGCCCCGTGGAGGTGCTGGTGGCCAACGCCGGCGTCACCAGGGACCAGCTCCTCATGCGCATGTCCGAGGAGGACTTCACGTCCGTACTCGACACCAACCTCACCGGCACCTTCCGGGTCGTCAAGCGCGCCAACCGCGGCATGCTGCGCGCCAAGAAGGGGAGGGTCGTGCTGATCTCCTCGGTCGTCGGGCTCCTCGGGTCGGCGGGCCAGGCGAACTACGCCGCCTCCAAGGCCGGTCTGGTCGGATTCGCGCGTTCCCTCGCCCGTGAGCTGGGCTCGCGCAACATCACCTTCAACGTCGTCGCGCCCGGGTTTGTCGACACCGACATGACCCAGGCGCTCAGCGACGAGCAGCGCCAGGGCATCGTCGCCCAGGTGCCGCTCGGCCGCTACGCGCAGCCGGAGGAGATCGCCGCCACGGTGAGCTTCCTCGCCTCCGACGCCGCGTCGTACATCACTGGAGCCGTCATCCCGGTTGACGGCGGATTGGGCATGGGTCACTGATCACATGAGTGGAATCCTCGACGGCAAGCGCATCCTCGTCACGGGTGTGCTGATGGAGTCCTCCATCGCCTTCCACACCGCCAAGGTGGCCCAGGAACAGGGTGCCGAAGTCATCCTGACCGCCTTCCCCCGTCCCACGCTGACCGAGCGCATCGCGAAGAAGCTGCCGAAGCCGGCCAAGGTCATCGAGCTGGACGTGACCAACACCGAGCACCTCGACCGCCTCGAAGGCCTGGTCCGTGAGGAGCTCGGCGGCCTCGACGGCGTCGTGCACTCCATCGGCTTCGCCCCCCAGGACGCGCTCGGCGGCAACTTCCTCAACACGCCCTTCGAGTCCGTCGCCACCGCGATGCACGTCTCGGCGTTCTCGCTGAAGTCGCTCACCATGGCCTGCCGCCCCCTGATGGGCAGCGGCAGCTCGGTCGTCGGCCTCACCTTCGACGCCCAGTTCGCCTGGCCGCAGTACGACTGGATGGGTCCGGCCAAGGCCGCGCTGGAGGCCACCTCCCGCTACCTCGCCCGCGACCTGGGCCCGGAGAACATCCGCTGCAACCTCATCTCCGCCGGACCGCTCGCCTCCATGGCCGCGAAGTCCATCCCCGGCTTCTCGGAGCTGGCGGGCGTCTGGGACAACCGCTCCCCGCTGAAGTGGGACATGTCCGACCCGGAGCCGGCCGGCCGCGGCGTCGTCGCGCTGCTCTCCGACTGGTTCCCGATGACGACCGGCGAGATCATCCACGTCGACGGCGGCCTGCACGCGATCGGCGCGTAATCGCAGTCAGTTCTCACGAAGCCGCGCGACCGTCCGGCGGACGGTCGCGCGGCTTCCGTGCGCCGCGGGCCGTTCCGTTCCCGCCGCCACCGCGCATCGGGCGAGTCGGCGTCGAGGAGGAGGCGGCGTACCCGCGAGACCGGCGGCCCGGCGGCCGCGCGCGTGATCCCCTCCCCGGAGCCGTCCCGGGTCCGCCCCGAGTCGAAAAGACCGGCGACTCCCCGCAGACTGAGGAAACCGGGACGTACCCGGCGCTCTGTGGGGAGGAGGTGGCGCATGTGTGCCCGTCGAACCGTCGAGCGGCAGCCGGCGTGCTGTCCTTGGTCGCCCTCGCCGGACTGGCTGCCCCCGCCGTCACCGAGCGCGCGGCGGACCCCGGGCAGGAGCCTGCGGAGAAGACCGCGCTCGCGCTTTCCGGCTCCACCTGCCGGACGGCCGTCGAGGGCTCCCGTGTCGTGGCGTACTGCCACAACCCGTATCCCGAGTCCGACCTGGTGCGTCTGCACATCGAGTGCGAACGCTGGTGGGACCTCGACGCGGACGGCACCCCCGTCGAGGTGGGCCCCGCGCAGACGGTGCGGCTGACCGACCGCTGCTGGAAGGAAGTCCGCACGGCCTGGGTCAGCCACCACCGGATGTAGTGCCCTCCCGCAACAGCGCCTTCCCGCCGCGACCGCCCCCTCCCGCGACCGCCCCCGTCGCGCCCGGCCCTGCCGCCCAGGCCCCTACCGCACCCGGTCCCCGAGGCACTTGAAGGAGTACCCCGCCGCCTCGGCGGCCGCCGTCTGGGCGTCCTGCGCGCGGATCGCCTCGATCAGCCGTCCGTGGTCCATGTGGTCCTCGGGGCGCAGCTCCTGCCCCACGTCGTCGCGCAGCCAGTCGCGCAGCAGGTCGCCGAGGTCGGCGTAGAGCCCGATGAGTACGTCGTTGTGCGAGGCGGCGACCACGGCCAGATGCAGCGTCGCGTCCGCGCGGACGAAGAGCTCCGCGTCGCCCGTGGCCCACGCCTCCTCGCGCCGCGCGAGCACTGCGTCCAGCTGCCGCACGTCCCGTTCGGTACGCCGCTCGGCGGCCAGCCGGGCCGCCGAGGACTCCAGGGTCGAGCGCAGCTCCGCGATGTGGCGGGGGTCGGCGTCCGCGAACCGGCGGTGCATGACGCCGGCCAGCTCGCTGGTGGCGATGACGTACGTACCGGAGCCCTGCCGGATGTCCAGCAGTCCGTTGTGCGCGAGCGCGCGCACCGCCTCGCGGACGGTGTTGCGGGCCACTCCCAGCTGTTCGACCAGCTCGGGCTCGGTCGGGATGCGCGAGCCCACGGGCCACTCTCCCGAGGTGATCTGGTGGCGCAGCTCGGTGATCACCTGGTCGGCGAGGGCCGAACGCCGGGGGGAGGTCAACGCCATGGTGCTCCTCGTTCGCGGTTCGCGCGGGATCAGGGGGCGGGATCAGGGAAGTGGACAACCAATCATCCCATGATTCTATGATGGTTCCATGCCCGACGACGAGACCAGGACCCTGAGCCCCGCCGCCCCCACCGTTCCCACCGCACCGGCCGACCCCGCGGAGAGCCCCGCTTCCGTACCGTCCGTACCGCGAGAACAGCGAAAGCGGCCGGTCTGGGTGACCCGGACCGTGGTCCTCGGACTCGTCCTCGCCGCGCTCAATCTCCGCCCGGCCATCACCAGTCTCGGCCCGCTCCTCGAAGAGGTCCGCGCCGGACTCGGCATGAGCGGCAGCGTCGCGGGCCTCCTGACCTCCGTACCGCCGCTGTGCTTCGCGGTCTTCGGCCTCACCGCCCCGCGGCTCGCCCGTCGCTTCGGCCCCGGCGCGATCGTCTGCGCGGGCATGGCCGCCATCGCGGCCGGCCTGCTGATCCGCCCCTACCTGGGCGGTACGGCAGGATTCCTCGCGGCCAGCGCGCTCGCCCTCATGGGCATCGCGCTGAGCAACATCCTGATGCCGGTCATCGTCAAGCGCTGGTTCCCCGACCGCGTCGGCCAGATGACCGGGCTGTACTCGATGGCTCTCGCGCTCGGCACCGCGCTCGCCGCGGCCGCCACCGTGCCCCTGACCCAGGCGCTGGGCGGCAGTTGGCAGACCGGCCTCGCGGTGTGGGGCACCCTGGCCGCCGTCGCCGTACTGCCCTGGCTCGTCCTCACGCGCCACCCCAGCACCCGGGCGCCCCGGGAGCACACGGCCACCCGGGAGCACGGCGGCGGCCCCGCCCCCACCCTGAGCATCACCCGCAGCCGTACGGCATGGGCACTCGCCTGCTTCTTCGGCCTCCAGGCCACCGCCGCGTACATCACCATGGGCTGGATGCCGCAGATCTTCCGCGACGCGGGAGTCTCCGCGGGCACGGCCGGCGTGCTGCTCGCCGTCACCATGGCGATGGGCATCCCGCTCGCGTTCGTCATCCCCCGCGTCGCCTCCCGCATGCGCACCCAGGGCCCGATCGTCGCCGTCCTCGGCCTCTGCGGCCTCCTCGGTTACGCCGGTCTCTACCTCGCCCCCGCCTCCGGGGCCTGGGCGTGGGCCCTGCTGCTCGGCGTCTCCAACTGCGCCTTCCCGCTGGCCCTGACCATGATCGGGATGCGCGCGAAGAGCGGCGCGGGCGTCGTCCGCCTCTCCGCCTTCGCCCAGAGCACCGGTTACCTGATCTCGATCCCCGGACCACTGCTGGTCGGCGTGCTCTACCAGCACAGCGGCAGCTGGGGCCTGCCGATCGCCCTGATGGCGGGCCTGATGGTGCCGCAGATCGTGGTCGGCACCCTGGCCGGCCGCAACCGCACCATCGAGGAAGAGCTCCGCTGACCCGGTCGGATCCGGATGCGCAAAGGGTGCGAGACTGGCCGTATGCCTGTACTCGACCCCCACCCCCAGAACGGCCAGAAGAAGCTGCTCCTCGTGTTCGGCGCGATGCTCGGCATCACGGTGATCATCGGGATCGTCGCGACCCTGGCTTCGCCGTAAGCCCCGAGGGTGGGGCTGTCCCCACCCTCCCCTAGGGGGCCAGGGTCAGGGTGAAGTGGGTGGGTCACCGGATGGGTTCGCGCGCCCGCACTCCGTAGGTTCGACGTACATCAGCCGGACAACACGACGGAGGCGGCCATGGCGGCCCGCGCACACACCCGGACCCGCCCCCCGGGCCCCCGCGTCGACGTCCGCCTCCCCTGGTGGGCCCTCGTCCTCCCCGCCCTGGCCTTCGTCGTCCTGCTCCTCCTCATCGCCGGGCCCGGCCAGGCGCACGCGGCGACCGGCGATCCGGCGGTCGCGCACCTCGTGGAGCGCATCCAGCAAACCCTGTCCCACTAGCCGCCCGGGCCCCGTTCACTCGTGCTGAGGGAGCCCTTCAACACTCTGCGCCCCGTGGCGCGATTCATGCGAAGCTGGGATGCATGAGCGTCGATACACCCCGCAGGATCGTCCTACTCCGGCACGCGAAGGCCGACTGGCCGGATGTGTCCGACCATGATCGGCCGCTCGCCGACCGGGGCCGCATGGACGCCCCGGTCGCCGGACACCGGCTGGCGGACACGGGCATCACCTTCGACCTGGCTCTGTGCTCGACCGCCACCAGGTGCCGCGAGACCTGGAAGCTGGCCGTACAGGAAATGCCGAGGCGCCCCAAGACCGTCTACGAGGAGCGGCTGTACGAAGCCACCCTCGGCGACATCCTCGCGCTCCTGAACGAGACGCCGGACGACGTGAACAACCTTCTCGTCATCGGACACAACCCCGGCATGCACGCGGCCGCCGACGCCCTCGCGGGCTCCGGCGAGGGCGACGCCCCGGCCCGGATGAGCAGGAGCGGCTTCCCGACCGCGTCGTTCGCGATCATCGGCTTCACCGGCTCCTGGAAGTCGGTGGAGCACGGCGTGGGCAGGCTCCTGGACTACTGGGCTCCGCACGACTGACCGCGACGCCCTTCCCGGTACGACGCGGTACGGGCGGTACGAGCAGAGGCCCCGGTGCGGACCAGTCCGCACCGGGGCCTTCACGTCACCGCTCGCTCACCCGCTCACTCCGCGAGGCCGTCGGCGGCCTCGACCTCTTCCCGCGTGATGCCGAGCAGGTACAGCACGGTGTCCAGGAAGGGCACGTTCACGGCGGTGTCGGCGGCCTTGCGCACGACGGGCTTGGCGTTGAAGGCGACACCGAGACCCGCCGCGTTCAGCATGTCGAGGTCGTTGGCGCCGTCGCCGACCGCCACGGTCTGCGCGAGCGGCACGCCCGCCTCGGCGGCGAAGCGGCGCAGCAGCCGGGCCTTGCCCGCGCGGTCCACGACCTCGCCGACGACGCGGCCGGTGAGCTTCCCGTCCACGATCTCCAGTGTGTTGGCGGACGCGAAGTCCAGCCCGAGCCGCTCCTTCAGGTCGTCGGTGACCTGGGTGAACCCGCCCGACACCACGCCCACTTGGTAGCCGAGCCGCTTGAGCGTACGGATCAGGGTGCGGGCGCCCGGCGTGAGCCGCACTTCCTGCCGCACCTTGTCCACGACATCGGCGTCGAGCCCGGCGAGCAGCGCGACGCGCGCGTGCAGCGACTGCTCGAAGTCCAGCTCGCCGCGCATCGCCCGGTCGGTCACCTCGGCGACCTTGTCCTCGCAGCCGGCGTGCGCCGCGAACAGCTCGATGACCTCGTCCTGGATGAGCGTGGAGTCCACGTCCATCACGACGAGGCGCTGGGCGCGCCGGTGCAGCCCGGCCGACACCACGGCCACATCGATCCCGAGCTCCGCGGCCTCCAGCGCGAGTGCGGTGCGCAGGGGCTCGGTCTCCGTACCGGAAACGGCGAACTCCACCGCGGTGACCGGGTACTTGGCCAGCCGGAAGACCCGGTCGATGTTGCCGCCGGTTCCGGTGATCGTGGCCGCTATGGCGGCGGTCGACTCCGCGGTCAGGGGGTGCCCGAGCACGGTGACGTGCGAACGTCCGCTGCCGCGCGGACGGTTGTCGCCCGTACCCGAGATGATCTCGGCCTGGAGATTGAGGGAATCGGCCCAGCTGTGCACGGTGGCGCGCAGCTCACCGGCGGTGCTCACGGCCGGCTCGGTGACGAGGGCGCACAGGACGATACGGCCGCGGGTGACGACCTGCTCGATGTCGACGACGTCGACGGAGTAGGCGGCCAGCGTGTCGAAGAGCCCGGCGGTGATCCCGGGACGGTCCTTCCCGAAGATCTTGACGAGGAGGGTGGGGGCAGCGTCAGTGGACTGACTGGGCTGAGATGCGCTCATGATGTCTCTACCGTATCGGGCCCCTTCCCGGCCCTCACCTTCTGTCCCGAGGACCGGACACGCGAGGAAGGCCCCGGTCCCCTTCGGGCGTGTCCTCGCTCGCCGGAGAGGCGGGAAAGCAGGCTTCTCCGGCGGCCGAGGGGTGGAGCCCCGGCTCCCCGGCCGTCCTCGCCCGCCCCTCCGCACGCACCGCCGCCCGGTGCCCCGAGTGGCGTGATGTCGACGGCCGCCGGCGCCTCCGCGCCCGCGGGACCGAACACCGGGATCTCGCCGGACGGACTGACCGGACCACCCGCCCCGGGTGCCGCCACCGCCGCTCGCACGGGTCCAGGGCCCTGAATCCGTGCCGGATGTCCCGGGCTGTTGGCATCACACATGATCCGTACGGACTCATGGGCGCTTACCCCTCTCCGGAGGCATTTCTCCCGGGTCGACGGGCGGCCCGTACGCAGCCGTCGCAGGCCCGACTTTCTCATTGGGGGCCGGGCCTGAAATAGTTCCTCACGATGTTCAGCATCCCTAGACTCCCTGCGACGGGGGTAACTCGGGGGACAACTAGGTGGGGCGCGGAGTGCCGGAACTCGTACTGGAATTGAATGGAAGATCCTGGACGCTCGATCCGTCCAGGTCGTACACCCTCGGGCGTGATCCGCAGGGTGACGTGGTGGTCGACGACGCCAGGGTCTCGTGGCGGCATGCCACCGTCAGCTGGGGCGGCCGCAGTTGGGTCATCGAGGACCACGGAAGCACCAACGGCACGTACGTGCAGGGCCAGCGCATCCACCAGATGGAGATCGGCCCCGGCTCCGCCGTGCACCTGGGCAATGCCACCGACGGCCCGCGGCTGAGCCTCTCCGGCGCGGGCGCGCCCGGCGGGCAGGGCGCGATGGCCCGGCAGCAGGCCCCGCAGCAGGCCGCCCCGCACCAGCAGGCCCCGCAGCAGGCCCCGCACCAGCAGGGCGCTCCCGGCTGGGCGGCCCAGGCGCCGCCCCAGCAGCCCCAGCAGGCATGGCAGCAGGCGCCCCACCAGGCGCAGGTGCCACACCAGCAGGGCGGCCCGGCCGGTGGTGCCGCGGGGGCTCCGCCGGTGTACGGCGACCGCAGCCCGACGACGTTCCACCAGGTGGCCATGGGCCGCGTGATGCGGATCGGCCGTGCGCTGGAGAACGAGCTGGTCGTCTCCGACCTGCAGGTGTCCCGCCTGCACGCCGAGTTCACCGCGACGCCCGACGGCCGGTTCCAGATCCGCGACCTCGGCAGCCACAACGGCACGTACGTCAACGGTCAGCCGATCCCCAAGTCCGGCACCGTGCTGCTCGGCCCCACCGACATCGTCGGCGTCGGACACTCGACGTTCCGCCTGGTCGGGGACCGGCTCGAGGAGTTCGTCGACACCGGTGAGGTCTCCTTCTCCGCCCGCCACCTCACGGTGACGGTCGACGGCGGCAAGCAGATCCTCAAGGACGTCTCCTTCGGCGTACCGGAGAAGTCGCTCATCGCGGTCATCGGCCCCTCGGGCTCCGGCAAGTCCACCCTGCTCAAGGCGCTCACCGGCTACCGGCCCGCCAACCAGGGCGACGTCCTCTACGACAACCGCAACCTGTACAAGCAGTTCGCCGAGCTCCGCCAGCGCATCGGTCTGGTCCCGCAGGACGACATCCTGCACAAGGAGCTGACCGTCAAGAAGGCCCTCAAGTACGCCGCCAAGCTCCGCTTCCCCGCCGACACCACCGAGGCCGAGCGCCAGCAGCGCATCGACGAGGTCCTCGGCGAGCTCAAGCTGGACATCCACAAGGAGAAGAAGGTCACCTCCCTCTCCGGTGGCCAGCGCAAGCGCGTCTCCGTGGCACTGGAGCTGCTGACCAAGCCGTCGCTGATCTTCCTCGACGAGCCGACCTCCGGCCTCGACCCCGGCATGGACCGCGACGTCATGCAGCTGCTGCGCGGCCTCGCCGACGACGGCCGTACGGTCCTGGTCGTCACGCACTCCGTGGCCGAGCTCGCCATCTGCGACAAGCTCCTGGTCATGGCGCCCGGCGGGTCCGTCGCCTACTTCGGCCCGCCCGAGGAGGCGCTCAACTTCTTCGGCTACACCACCTGGGCCGACGTCTTCTCCGCCTTCGAGAACTACCGCGACTACGACTGGGCGGGCCGCTGGCGCGGCTCCCAGCACTACCAGATGTACGCCGCGGACATCGACGCCGTCGCCGCGCAGCCCGTACACATGCCGTCCCCGCAGCAGATGCGTCCGCCCAAGCCGCAGGGCTGGGGTTCACAGCTGTGGACCCTGATCCGCCGCTATGTGTCGGTGATCGTCTCCGACAAGGGCTTCATCGGCCTCATGCTGATCCTCCCGGCGGTGCTGGGCATCGTCAGCACCGTGATCCCGGCGGACAGCGGTCTGGGCTTCGGTCCGGAGAGGAACAGGCTGATCAACAAGGACGCCGGCATGATCCTGCTGATCCTCGCGGTCGGCGCCTGCTTCTCCGGCGCCGCCAACTCCGTCCGTGAGCTGATCAAGGAACGGGTCATCTACGAGCGGGAAAGGGCCACCGGCCTCTCCCGCTCCGCGTACCTCATGTCCAAGGTGATCGTCCTCGGCGTGATCACCGCCCTGCAGGGCGTGATCCTCGCGGCGATCGGCTTCGGCGCCCGCGCGAAGCTGCCGACCGAGGGCGTCCTCTTCGAGGAGTACCCGGTCGTCGAGATGACCCTGGTCATCAGCGCGTTCGGATTCACCTCGATGATGTTCGGCCTGGTCATCTCCGCCCTGGTGAAGACCGCCGAGAAGACCATGCCGCTGCTGGTCATGTTCGCGATCGTCCAGCTGGTCTTCACCGGCGTCCTCTTCCAGCTCCACGACAGCCCCGGCATCGAGCAGATCGCCTGGCTGATGCCGTCGCGCTGGGCCGTCGCCGCCCTGGGCACCACGGCGCAGCTCAACGTCGTCTCGCCCTGGGACCCGGACAACCTCGACGGCCTGTGGGACCACACCGCGGGGCAGTGGATGACCGACATGGGCGTACTGCTCGGCATCGGCGTCCTCTGCGGCTTCGTGGTGGTGCGCCTGCTGCGCCGCCACGAGCCCGAGGTCATGCGCAAGTAACGGCACCCGGCCACCGGACACGCCGAAGGGCGGCACCCCACGCGGGTGCCGCCCTTTCGTACGCGCTCGGACGTCAGGCTCAGTAGGCGCTGTTGACGTTGTCCATGGAGCCGTAGCGGTCGGCCGCGTAGTTGCAGGCGGCGACGATGTTGGCGACCGGGTCGTACTGGTCGTGCTTCGTGCCTGCGACGTGGTACGCGTCGAAGGTCGGCTTGATGACCTGGAGCAGACCCTTGGACGGGATGCCGTTGATGGCGTTGATGTCCCAGTTGTTGATCGCGCGCGGGTTGCCGGAGGACTCGCGGATGATGTTGCGGTGGATGCCCTCGTAGGAACCGGGGATGTTGTGCTTCTTCATGATGGACATCGCCTCACGGATCCACCCGTCGAGGTTGTTCGCGTAGACCGGCTTGCGCGCGGCGGCGCGGCTCGCGGCCGCCCGCTCGTCGGCGCGCTTCTTCGCCGCGGCCTTGGCCTTCGCTTCGGCTGCGGCCTTCACCTTGGCCTGAGCCGCCACCTTCGCGTCGGCCTTCGCCCTCGCGTCGGCCACGGCCTTGGCCATCCGGTCGGCACCGACCTGCTGCTGCGTGATGCTCGTGTGCACCGTCTTGGCCTGGGCGCTGCCGGAGGCCGCCGACCATGCCACCGGCGCGGCGGCGACAGCCTGGGTCTCGGACTCGGCGGATGCGTTGCCCGGGACGAGCGAGAACGTGAGGGCGGCGGCGCCGAGGGTGGCGACACCGGCGATCGAGAACTTGTGGTTCTTGTTCAGACGGCCATGACCAAGGGTGCGAAACGCGGACATGCAGACGTACCTCTTCGAATAGCGGAAGCCGCGGAGTCAGCGACGGGAGCCATTGTTAGCGTCCGCAAAATCCTGTGGCAAAGGTGTGACGTACGATCCCCGGTAGTGGACCAGGACCCTTGCATACCTGCCTGGTGCCGGGCGATACCGAGCCCAAACGCCCCTTATCCATCCACTACGGCCCTTCGTAAGTGATCTGGATCCTATGCGCGGGCTCACACGGGGCGCCCGGCGATCTCACCAATAGTTGCTCGTGCGATGCCCAGCGTGAGGGCTTTCCTCCGGGAGGACGAGGTGCACGTCGCCGAACTCGTGCCAGAGGTAGAGGTGCCCCAGCGCCTCGGCGTAACCGCGGTCCAGCGCGGCCCGCCCCGCGATCGCCTCCAGCATCAGCACATGCGATGCCTGCGGCTCGTGCAGCCCGGTCAGCAGCCCGTCCACGACGCGTACGCCGCGCTCCGGGGTGACCACCAGAGCGGTCCAACCCGCGGCCTCACGCACCACCCCGTCGGGACCGGCCGCCGACTCCAGCGCCCGCACCGCCGTCGTCCCGACCGCGACGACCCTCCCGCCCGCCGCCCGCGCGGCGTTCACCAGCCGGGCCGTCGCAGCCGGCACCTCGAAGCGCTCCGGGTACGGCGGCTCGTGCGCCTCGGCCGAGGCGACACCCGTATGCAGGGTGAGCGGCGCGAACTGCACGCCCCGGCTCACCAGCTCCGTCACCATCGCCGCCGTGAAGGGCCGCCCCGCGCTCGGCATCTCCGCCGAGCCCGCCCCGTCGGGGCGGGGCAGCGCGAAGACCGTCTGGTACGCCGACAGCGGCTGGTCCCGCTCCGTGTACCCGTACCGGATGGGCCGCCCGTACCGGTGCAGCAGCCCCGGCACGTCCCGCGCACCCACGACGGACACCCGCGCCCACCACAGCCGGTCCCCGCCGGGCCCGGCCGGTTCCTCCAGCACCAGCCGCCCACCGCCGGGCAGCCCCACCACGGTCCCCGCGGGCCCGCCGCGCCGCGGTCGCGTGGCCCCCGTCTCCAGGGGGCTGCGGAGCTCGACGGCCCAGCGCCGGTCGTCCCCTTCGGTGGAGAAGTGCACCGCCACGCGGCTGCCGGCGACCGGGGCGAAGGCCGAAGCGGCGACCGGGGCGGCGACCGGGATGGCGGCCGGGGGAGGGGCCGCACCCGGACCCGCCCCGATCCACCCGTCCACCGCCGCGGGCAGCGTGGGCGACGTATTGACCACCAGTACGTCCCCGGCCCGCAGCGGCCCGGTCAGCTCCCGGAACACGTGGTGCGTGACCTCCGTACCCCGCGACACCAGCAGCCGCACATCGTCCCGCCCCGCGCCGCGCTCCTCCGCGGGCACGCGCGCCGACAGCTCCTCCGGTACGCGCAGCCCGCCGAGCACGGCCGGCGCCCTTCCCGCCCCCCTCACCGGTCCGCCTCCCGCTCCAGCAGCGCCGTCGCCGCGTACCGCCCGCTCGCGGGCCGCTCGTCGAGCAGCCGCAGGAAGGCCGGGACCACGGAACCGGGTTCCGGCCGCCACGCGTCGTCGTCCGGGACGGCCGCCGCGTACAGACCGGTCCGCATGTCGCCCGGATCGACCGCCCACACCCGCAGCCCCGGCTCCTCCTGCGCCAGTACCGCCGACAACCGGTCGAGCGCGGCCTTCGAAGCCCCGTATCCGCCCCAGGTCCCGTACGCCTCCACCGCCGCGTCCGAACTCACCGAGACCACCGCGCCCCCCGCCTCCCGCAGCAGCGGCAGCGCTTCCTGCACGAGCCCGAGCGCCGCCACCACATTCGTCTCCAGCGCCGCCCGCAGCCCCTCCAGCGGCAGCGCCTCCAGCCGTACGAGCGGCTCCGCACCCAGCGCGCTCGCGTTGTTCACCAGCAGGTCCAGCCCGCCGGGCCCGCGCGCGGCGGCCACCAGCTCCGCCCGGTGCGCGGCGTCGGTGACATCCCCGGCCACGGCCACCACCCGCGTCCCGTACCCGCGCGCCTCCCGCGCCGCGTCCTCCAGCACGGCCCCGGTCCTGGCGTCCAGCACCAGGTCCCAGCCCCGCTCCGCGAGCGCCGCCCCCAGCGCCCGCCCCAGTCCCTTCGAGGCCCCCGTGACGATCGCAACCGGCATGGCAGACATCTCCTCCGTCGCGCCCTCGCCGCATCGGCGTGCCCTCACCGTAGGAACCCGTCCCCGCCCGGCGCCTCCCGCGCCGGCCCCACCGCACCAGGGCACTTAGACCTACGACCTGCGTCCCGGCGCCGGGACGCCCCGGGTCCGATACGGCCGCCGCACCCCGCCGGTACGGTAACCACATGAACGACCCCCGAGCTCACCGTCCCGTTCGAGCAGGGGAGACCCCTTCCCCGCGCTCCGGTCTCACCGCCGTGAGCACCGCGCTGCTCGCGATGAGCCGGCACCTGGAAGTGCGCGACGTCCTCAAGACGATCGTCGCCTCCGCCCGTGAGCTCCTGGACGCGGAGTACGCCGCACTGGGCGTCCCCGACGACCACGGCGGCTTCGCCCAGTTCGTGGTCGACGGCGTCAGCGACGAACAGTGGAAGGCCATCGGCCCGCTGCCCCGCCAGCACGGCATCCTCGCCGCGATGCTGCACGGCGCCGCCACCGAGCGCCTCGCCGACGTACGCAAGGACCCCCGCTTCGAGGGCTGGCCCTCCGCGCACCCCGACATGTCCGACTTCCTGGGCCTGCCCATCCGCGACGGCGACGAAGTCATCGGTGCGCTCTTCCTCGCCAACAAGCGCTGCCCCAAGCCCGAAGGCGCCTGCGGTTTCACCGAGGACGACGAGGAACTGCTCGGCATGCTCGCCCAGCACGCCGCGATCGCCCTGACCAACGCCCGTCTCTACGAGCGCAGCCGCGAGCTCACCATCGCGGAGGAACGCTCCCGCCTGGCCCACGAGCTGCACGACGCCGTGAGCCAGAAGCTCTTCTCCCTGCGCCTGACCGCCCAGGCCGCCGCAGCCCTCGTCGACCGCGACCCGGCCCGCGCCAAGGGCGAACTCCAGCAGGTGGCCGCGCTCGCCGCCGAGGCGGCCGACGAACTGCGCGCCGCGGTCGTCGAGCTCCGCCCCGCGGCCCTCGACGAGGACGGCCTGATCGCCACCCTGCGCACCCAGATCCAGGTCATGGACCGCGCCCACACGGCCCGGGTGACTTTCACCAGCTCCGGCGTACGGGCCCTGCCCGCGGCCCAGGAGGAAGCCCTCCTGCGCGTCGCCCAGGAGGCCCTGCACAACGCCCTGCGCCACTCGGGCGCGGCCCACGTCGACGTCGTACTCGAAAAGAACGGCCAGGGCGCCCGGCTCAGGATCACGGACGACGGCAGCGGCTTCGACCCGAAGACCGTACGCAGAGCGGGCCGCCACCTCGGCCTGGTCTCGATGCGCGACCGCGCCGACGGCGCGGGCGGCAGGCTCACTGTGGAATCGGCGCCCGGCAAGGGCACCACGATCGAGATGGAGGTCCCCGGTGGCTGAGGCCGCACGACCGTCAAAGACCGGAATCCGCGTCCTGCTGGTCGACGATCACCAGGTCGTACGCCGCGGCCTGCGCACGTTCCTGGAGATCCAGGACGACATCGAGGTCGTCGGGGAGGCCGGGGACGGGGCGGAGGGGGTCGCCCGCGCCGAGGAGCTGCGCCCCGACGTCGTTCTCATGGACATCAAGATGCCCGGCACCGACGGCATCGACGCCCTGCGCAGACTCCGTGAGCTCGCCAACCCCGCCAAGGTCCTGATCGTCACCAGCTTCACCGAGCAGCGCACCGTCGTCCCCGCCCTGCGCGCCGGTGCCTCGGGCTACGTCTACAAGGACGTGGACCCGGACGCCCTGGCCGGCGCGATCCGCTCCGTACACGCCGGCCATGTCCTCCTCCAGCCGGAGGTCGCGGGGGCCCTGCTCTCCCAGGAGGACGGGAACAGCGGCACGGGCCGGGGAGGCACGCTCACCGAACGGGAGCGGGAAGTGCTGACCCTGATCGCGGACGGCCGCTCCAACCGGGAGATCGCCCGCGCGCTGGTCCTCTCGGAGAAGACCGTGAAGACCCACGTTTCGAACATCCTGATGAAACTGGACCTCTCCGACCGGACCCAGGCGGCGCTGTGGGCCGTCCGACATGGGATTACGGGTTAAGCGGACGATCTGCGCCCCGGACCGAGATTCATACTGTCGGGTGTATGTCCCCCGAATGGCGCATCCCGGCGGGCCTCCGGGCGTTTTCCATGACGTGCTGCGGCGGCTGGCCGCGGCGACGTCTAGGAGGATCCTGAAGTGAAGAACCTGAAGAAGGCCGCTGCCGTCACCATGGTCGCGGGCGGCCTCCTCGCCGCCGGCGCCGGCGTTGCCTCCGCCACCGAGGGCGGCGCGCACGCCCACGGCACGGCCGTCCAGTCCCCGGGCGTCGGCTCCGGCAACCTGGTCCAGGTCCCGGTTCACGTCCCGGTGAACGTGGTCGGCAACACCGTCAACGTCATCGGCGCCCTCAACCCGGCCTTCGGGAACGACGGCATCAACTACTGACCGACCCCGGTCGGTCGGTGACCACCGGCCCCCAGGCGCCCGGCGCCTGGGGGCCGGTCGCGTGTTTCCGAACCCCTCAGCGCCCCCGCTCGCGTTCCTCGACCCACGCGTTGTACGCCGCGACCTGCGCCCTGCGCGCCACCCGCTCCACCGGCCGCAGCGCTTCCCCGCGCCCCGCCATCTCCGAAGCGCTCACCGCCCCGCCGTGCCCGCTCTCGTACGCCACCGAGATGAGCAGTCCGACCCGCTGCGCGAGTTCCAGCACCCGTACCGCCCGCGGCGGGTACCCGGGGGCCAGCACCTCACCGCCGCCGCCCTCCGTCCGCGCCCGGTATGCGTCGATCGCCGCTTCGGCCACCGGGCCCGACCCCGCCACATCGAGCCGTGACAGCACCGCGGTCGCGTCCCGAAGCGCCTCCGCGAGTTCCCGCTCGGCCTCCCCGAGCGACGGCACGTCCGCCGGCGGAGCCTCCCGTACGGGCAGGCAGTGCCACACCACCTCGACGTGCACGTCCCCGGCCGGCCCCGCCTCGTACACCTCCGGCACCAGTCCCAGCGCCGCGCCGGAGCAGACCACCGCTTCCTCCGCCTCCAGCGCCCGCGCGTTGAACTCCGGCGGCCCACTGAGCCCCAGCGGATGCCCCGGAGCGGGCAGCGCCACCCGGAACCCCGTCACGCCCAGCGCGCGCAACCGCCCCAGGGCCAGCGTGAGCCCGACCGGCCCCGCCTCCCCGGGCACACCTTCCACCCGGTGCACCGCGTCCTCCCCGACAATGGCGAGCGCTACGTGATCCGGCGAAACAAGTCCGGCCAAAAGGGCGTTTCCCCATGCGGCCAGTCGTCCTGAGCGAGGTTCGGAGAGCATGGACCCAGCCTAGGGAATGGGACCTAAGAGCCGGACCGCCCGACCGGTGGCGTAGGTTTTCCCTGGGAGCTGTGCCCGCAGGCACACCCAACATTCTCGAGACTGCATGGGGAGACAACGCGCTCATGAGCGATGTACTGGAGCTGGTGGACGTATCCGTGGTCCGCGACGGACGCGCTCTGGTGGACGGCGTCTCCTGGTCGGTCAAGGAGGGTGAGCGCTGGGTGATCCTCGGCCCGAACGGTGCCGGCAAGACCACCCTGCTGAACGTCGCCTCCAGCTATCTCTTCCCGTCCTCCGGCACCACCAGGGTCCTCGGCGAGACGCTCGGCAGCCCCGGCACCGACGTCTTCGAGCTCCGCCCCCGCATCGGCATGGCCGGCATCGCGCTGGCCGACAAGCTGCCCAGGCGCCAGACCGTCCTCCAGACGGTGCTCACCGCGGCGTACGGCATGACCGCCACCTGGCACGAGAACTACGACGAGGTCGACGAGCAGCGCGCCCGCGCCTTCCTCGACCGCCTCGGCATGACGGAGTACCTGGACCGGAAGTTCGGCACGCTCTCCGAGGGCGAGCGCAAGCGCACCATGATCGCCCGCGCGATGATGACCGACCCCGAGCTGCTCCTCCTCGACGAGCCCGCCGCCGGTCTCGACCTCGGCGGCCGCGAAGACCTCGTCCGCCGCCTCGGCCGCCTCGCCCGCGACCCGTACGCCCCTTCGATGATCATGGTGACGCACCATGTCGAGGAGATCGCCCCCGGCTTCACCCACGTCCTGATGATCCGTCAGGGCAAGGTCCTCGCCGCGGGCCCCGTGGAGACCGAACTGACCTCCCGCAACCTCTCCCTCTGTTTCGGCCTGCCACTCGTCGTCGAGCGCAGGTCCGACCGCTGGACGGCCCAGGGCCTGCCGCTCGGCTGACCCAGGATCCGCGACCCGCCCGCGCCCACGCCTGCCCGCGCTCCGTCCGCGGCCCGCTCGCGCCCTGTCCGTGAAGACTCCCCGCGCCTACCATGACCACGTGGACATCGACGCATGGGTGTGGTGGCTGATCGGCGCCGTCGGGCTGGGGATCCCGCTCGTGGTGACGGCGATGCCCGAGTTCGGAATGCTGTCGGCGGGCGCGGTCGCCGGCGCCGTGACCGCGAGCCTGGGCGGCGGCATGGTCGCGCAGGTGCTGGTCTTCGCCGCCGTCTCGGTCGCGCTCATCGCGGTCGTACGCCCGATAGCCGCCCGGCACCGCTCCGAACGCCCCCAACACGCCACCGGAATCGACGCCCTGAGGGGCCGTCAGGCAATCGTGCTCGAACGGGTCGACGGCAGCGGCGGCCGGATCAAACTGGCGGGCGAGGTCTGGTCGGCCCGGTCCTACGACGCCGACCAGACCTTCGAACCGGGCCGGCAGGTCGACGTCATCGAGATCGACGGAGCAACGGCAGTAGTCATGTGAGCCGAACACCCCGCACACCGGCTCGTGTTCTGGGAAGATTGATCATCAGATCGTCCGCACACGGCCTGGCCGGTCTCCCGAGAAGCACGATACGAAGGGCACGGGAAACGCGATGTCATCCGTCATCATCGTCCTGATCATTCTGGTGGTGCTGGTCTTCATCGCCCTGATCAAGACGATCCAGGTCATCCCACAGGCCAGCGCCGCCATCGTGGAGCGCTTCGGCCGCTACACCCGCACCCTCAACGCGGGACTGAACATCGTCGTCCCGTTCATCGACTCGATCCGCAACCGGATCGACCTCCGCGAACAGGTCGTCCCCTTCCCGCCCCAGCCGGTGATCACCCAGGACAACCTGGTGGTCAACATCGACACCGTCATCTACTACCAGGTCACCGACGCACGGGCCGCGACGTACGAAGTCGCCAGCTACATCCAGGCGATCGAGCAGCTCACCGTCACCACGCTGCGCAACATCATCGGCGGCATGGACCTAGAGCGGACCCTGACCTCCCGCGAGGAGATCAACGCGGCGCTGCGCGGCGTCCTCGACGAGGCCACCGGCAAGTGGGGCATCCGCGTCAACCGCGTCGAGCTCAAGGCGATCGAGCCCCCCACCTCCATCCAGGACTCGATGGAGAAGCAGATGCGCGCCGACCGTGACAAGCGCGCCGCGATTCTCACCGCCGAAGGCATCAGGCAGTCCGCGATCCTCACCGCCGAAGGCGAGAAGCAGTCCGCGATCCTGCGCGCCGAGGGCGAGGCCAAGGCGTCCGCGCTGCGCGCCGAGGGCGAGGCCCAGGCCATCCGTACGGTCTTCGAGTCGATCCACGCGGGCGACCCGGACCAGAAGCTCCTCTCGTACCAGTACCTCCAGATGCTCCCGAAGATCGCCGAGGGCGATGCCAACAAGCTCTGGATCGTGCCCAGCGAGATCGGTGACGCGCTCAAGGGCCTCAGCGGCGCCTTCGGCAACTTCAGCGGCGGTGCCCCGGGCTTCAACACGGGCCAGGAGCGCCGCCAGGACCCCCCCATCGACTGACACGTACAGATCTCGTGCATGATCGGTGCACCAAGCAACGATCATGCACGAGAGGCTCACCGTGACCATCTGGGAGATGCTCGCCGTCTTCGCCGCGGGCGTGGGCGCCGGGACCATCAACACCATGGTCGGTTCCGGAACCCTCATCACCTTCCCGGTCCTGCTCGCCACCGGTCTGCCGCCGGTGACCGCGACCGTTTCGAACGCCCTCGGCCTGATCCCCGGCTCGATCAGCGGCGCCATCGGCTACCGCAAGGAACTCACCGGCCAGCGCCGCCGCATCCTGCGCATGGGCGCGGCCGCCGCCGTCGGATCCGTCTGCGGAGCCGTACTGCTCCTTGCCCTGCCGGCGAACGCCTTCGAGACGATCGTGCCGGTCCTGGTCGGCCTCGCCCTGGCCCTGGTGATCCTCCAGCCCCGTATCACCAAGGCCGTCCAGCGCCGCCGCGAGCGCAACGGCTCCGACGCCCCCGACCCCGACGGCGGCCCGCTCCTCATCACGGGCCTTCTGCTCGCCAGCGTGTACGGCGGTTACTTCACCGCGGCCCAGGGAATCATCTATGTCGCGCTCATGGGCATGCTGCTCAACGACACCCTGCAACGCCTGAACGCCACCAAGAACGTCCTCGCCGCGGTCGTCAACAGCACCGCCGCGGTCTTCTTCCTCTTCGCCGCGGAGTTCGACTGGACCGCCGTCGCGCTCATCGCCGTCGGCTCCACGCTCGGCGGTCAGCTCGGCGCCAAGATCGGCCGCCGCCTGCCACCGACCGCCCTGCGCACGCTGATCGTGGCCGTGGGCACAGTCGCGATCGTCCAGCTGATACTGCGCTGACGCACAGAAGCCCGCCTCCGGACGAAGGCGGGCTTACTCCTCCGAGCGCCTACGCGGGCTGCGCCAGTCCGCCCCGGGACATCGGCTCCGTCCGGGCAGGAGCGACCCCGCTCGGCAGCGCGAACCACTCGTTCGCCCCCAGCGACAGGAGCATCGCGTCGGCGGGCGAAGGCACGAACGGCCGCCGCAGCAACGGCATGCCCGCCTCCTCCGGCGTACGGTCCGCCTTGCGGTGATTGTCCTCCGCGCAGGACGCCACCGTGTTCAGCCAGCCGTCCCCGCCGCCCTGGGCTTTCGGTATCACATGGTCGACGGTGGTGGCCCGCCGTCCGCAGTACGCGCACCGGTGCTGGTCCCGTATGAGCACACCGCGCCTCGACCACGGTGCCTGTCTTCGGAAGGGCACCCGGACGTACCGGCAGAGCCTGATGACCTGCGGCACCGGAAGCTCCACGGCGGCCGCGCGCATCAGCAGTCCGGGGCGGGCCTGTTCGACGACGGCCTTGTCCGTCAGGACAAGCACCACCGCCCGGTTCAGCGTCACCGTAGACAGCGGCTCGAAGCTCGCGTTCAGTACCAGCGTGTCCCGCATCCCGCCCACCCTTCCTGCGCCGGCCCACCCCGTGGCGGGCTTGGATCAACTCTGACCGGGCACACCGAGATGGACAACGCAATAAAAAAGATGCCCGTCCCTGATCTCTTCCAAGACCAGGGACGGGCAAACAGAAAGTGAACGGTCAACTCGCCGCGGGAGCCTCGTATTCGGCGACCAGCTGCGCACGCCCGAGCGTGTGGAACCGCAGATTGAATCCCACAGCGGCGGGAGAGGTGTCGGCGTCGGGGCCGAGCTTCTCCGTGTCCACCGCGTACACGGTGAACACGTAGCGGTGCCGCTCGCCGGCCGGCGGCGCGGCCCCGCCGAAGTCCTTCGTCCCGTAGTCGTTACGGGCCTGGACCGCACCCTCCGGCAACCCCTCGGACTTCCCGCTGCCCGCCCCGGCCGGCAACTCCGTCACCGATGCCGGGATGTCGAACACGGTCCAGTGCCAGAACCCGCTGCCGGTCGGCGCGTCGGGATCGAAACACGTCACGGCAAAGCTCTTCGTCCCGGCGGGAAACCCTTCCCACCGCAAGTGCGGCGACGTATTGCCGGCCGCGTACACCTGGGCGTCCTTCAGCACCGCCCCGTCCGTGACGTCCTCACTCACCACGGTGAACGAGGGCACCGGCGGATGGAAGTCATGGGGAAGCGGCGGCCTCTTCGCCTCGGACACGTCTGAACCTCCGATTGGGCTGTCCTGCCTGACAGATCCCGAGCCTAGAGCCAGTTGCGCTGACCACCGACCTGGGCAAGCCACTGATTGAGGTAAGCCACCCAGTCGGTTCCCTGGAAGTCGTTCAGCCCGACCTTGAAGGCCCGGTAGGAGTCGCTGCTCTCACTGAAGAGCCCCGGCTTCTTGTCCATCTCCAGGACGACGTCCATCTCGCGGTCGTCCGCGACGAAGGTCAGCTCGACCTGGTTGAGCCCGCGGTACTGCTGCGGCGGCTGGAACTCGATCTCCTGGTAGAAGGGCAGCCGCTGACGCGTCCCCCGGATGTGACCGCGCTCCATGTCCGCGCTCCGGAACCGGAAGCCCAGCTGCACGAAGGCGTCCAGGATCGCCTGCTGCGCGGGCAGCGGGTGCACATTGATCGGGTCCAGGTCGCCCGAGTCCACGGCCCGCGCGATCTCCAGTTCGGTCGTGACGCCGATGTTCATGCCGTGCAGCTGCTGACCGGCGATGCTGGTGATCGGGGTCTCCCAGGGAATCTCCAGGCTGAACGGCACCACATGCACCGCACCCGCCTGCACCTGGAAGGCGCCGCCGAGCCGCTGCTTGGTGAACTCGATGTCCTGCTTGACCTCCTGGTCACCGCCTTCGACCTCGACGCGCGCCTGCAGACCGACGGAGAGCCCTTCGATCTGCTGATCGACCGAGCCGCCCTGGACGCGCACCTCGCCCTGGACCACACCACCAGGCACGACGTTCGCCTCGGTCAGCACCGTCTCCACCGACGCGCCACCGGCACCCAGACTCGCGAGCAACTTCTTGAAGCCCATGTCTTCCTCCCCAGATCTTTCGGTTCTGACCAGTACAAACGCGGAAGTCCTGCACCCGGTTCCGCGCCCTCACCCTGGCAAAGCGCACGCCTCGTGGCCACCTGCCCGGACAAAGGGCTTCCAGTACGCTCGGAGGGCATGATCATGGATCCCGACCGTACGCCGCTCAGCAGGACGTTCTTCGACCGCCCCGTACTGGAGGTCGCCCCCGACCTTCTGGGGCGCACTCTCGTACGACTGACCGACGACGGCCCGATCGAACTCCGCATCACCGAGGTCGAGGCCTACGACGGCCAAGGAGACCCCGGATCGCACGCCTACCGCGGAAAGACCCCGCGCAACGCATCCATGTTCGGTCCGCCCGGCCATGCGTACGTCTACTTCATCTACGGCATGTGGTTCAGCCTGAACCTGGTCTGCGGCCAGGAAGGCACCGCGAGCGGCGTTCTCCTGCGCGGAGGAGAGGTGACGAGCGGCCACGAGATCGTGCGCAAACGACGACTCTCGGCCCGAAACGACAACGAACTGGCCAAAGGCCCGGCACGCCTCGCCACGGGACTCGCCATCGACCGCACCCTGGACGGCACCGACCTCTGCGCCGGCCCCGAGTCCCCTCTCTCCGTACTGCACGGCACGCCCGCCTCCACCGACCTGGTGCAGAACGGCCCACGCACCGGCGTGGGCGGTGAGGGCGCCGGCCACCCCTGGCGTTTCTGGATCAGCGGAGACCCCACGGTGAGCCCCTTCAGGGCGCACAAGCCACGCCACCGACGAGCTTGACGCAGGCCCGACGAACGCCTAACGTAGTCCGAGCCGCTTGAGACGGGCACTGCTGTCGGTACGGGCTTTCAGCCCCCACCAAAGCGCCCCGAAGCGGCCAACCCACTACCTGCGACTTCCCTGACGGGTTCGTTTTCGGCATTCCCGAATTTCGTCCCACCGGCTCGATTATGAGCCGCAAGGGAAATCCGCTAAAGTAGTGACCACGCCGAAAGGGAAACGCGAAAGCGAAGAACCGGAAGGCGCCGAGGAAGTCGGACCGGAAAGGGTCTGATAGAGTCGGGAACACGAAATGCCGAACGAAA
>NZ_JBSFUB010000069.1:0-41126 GCF_053591575.1 Streptomyces altiplanensis
TCCGCACCAAGCTCCGCGGCGACGCCCGGCTCCACCACCTCCTCCTCACCATCGGCAGCTTCATCAAGGCCGCCGACATGGTGGTCATGGAGGGCCCGTCGTACGGCCACGCCGGGCTCGGCGGACACGAGGAACTCGCCGGCCTCCGGTGCGCGATCCGCCTCGACTGCTACCGCCGAGGCATCCCGTACGGCATCGTCCCGCCCTCCTCGCTCAAGCTGTTCGCGACCGGGTCCGGCCGGGCCACCAAGGGCGAGATGCGATCGGCCGTTGCCGACCGGTTCGGGCACCACACCGAGGGCGTCGGCCGGTACGACCAGGCCGACGCATACGCCGCCCTGGCGGCCGGGCTGCACTGGCTCGGCTACCCGCTCGCCACCGTCCCGGAGCGCCAGGCGCAGGCGCTGGACGGCTGCGCGTGGCCCGAGATTGTGGCGGCAGCCCAATGACGATCCGCATCGGCTCCCTCTGCTCCGGATACCGCGGCCTGGACATGGCCGTAGAAGCCGTGTTCGGCGGCACCACCGCATGGGTCTCCGACATCGACCCCGGCGCCTCCGCGATCCTCGCCCACCACTGGCCGGACACCCCGAACCTCGGCGACCTCACCACAACCCTGTGGGAGGACGTCGAGCCCGTCGACATCGTCTGCGGCGGCTACCCCTGCCAGCCCTTCAGCTCCGCCGGCCAACGGAAAGGAACCGGCGATGAGCGCCACATCTGGCCGTGGATTGCCCGTGCCCTTGGGGTTCTTCGACCCCGAGTCGCGATCTTTGAGAACGTCGCAGGCCACCTTCGACTCGGATTCGACACCGTCCTCGCCGACCTTGCCGCCCTCGGGTTCGATGCGGAGTGGTGCACTGTTCGCGCGTCGGAGGTCGGCGCTCCCCACCAGCGCAACCGCCTCTTCATCCTCGCCACTGCTTCCGACGCCCCGCACCTCGGACACGAACGGGGCGGGGCTCCATGGGGACGGGGGCATGGACCTGCGGACCACGGTGACGCTGCTCCCCACGCCGACGGCGTCGTTCCCCGGGACCACGGCGAACTTCCGGCCGGACGGGACGCCGTACAGGGAGGGGTACGGGCCGACGCTCCTCGATGCGGCACGGCACCTGCTGCCCACGCCGACCGCGTCGGACGGGGACCGGGTGAGCCCGACCTACGGGCGGGGCAACCCGACGCTGCTTGGGGCCGCTTCGCCCCTGCGATCCGGCGGTGGGAGCACACTGCCGGGCGACGAGCCCCCTGGGCAACTGACGCTCGGAATCGCCTGAACCCGCAGTTCGTCGAGTGGCTCATGGGCCTGCCCGCCGGCCACGTCACCGACGTCCCCGGGCTCACCCGCAACCAAATGCTGCACGCCCTCGGCAACGGCGTCGTCCCCCAGCAGGCCGAGGCCGCCATCAGGCTCCTCGCTGCCCGTGCCAGCGCCGCAGCGTGAGCACCGCCCGCATCACCGCGGCCCTGTTCGTCGACTGCGGCCAGACCCGCCACGACGGCACATACGTCCGCCCGCCCCGCGCCCGCTACGAGTGCCTGTCCTGCCACACCACCGAGGGACCCATCACCGGGCCCACCAAGGTCGCCACGTTCGTCGGCCGTATCCGCACCGACCACCGGGCCACCTGCCCGGCCACCACCGAAGGAGCACAAGCCGCATGACCACCATCAAGTTCGACTCCAAGGTCCTCGCCGACGTCGAGAAAGCCATCCGCCCCCACGCCCGCGAGCTGTTCAACAACCTCGGCACCAACGTCATGGCCATCGTCGAGATCTCCTCCGTCGAGCGCACCGAGCAGGGCCCCGACGAGGAGAAGGACGACGTCGTCAAGGTCCGCGTCGTCGACATCGAGATCGCCGCCGACGAGTTCACCGACGAGAAGCTGCGGCAGCAGGCCAGCACCATGCACCGCCAGCGCACCGCCGCCGGAACCCTCGACTCGGTCGCCTGATGGCCGGGCGCGCGAGCAGGAAGGACGGCGACGACTCCCGCTGCCCTTCCTGCCGCGCGCCCATCCTCCGCCAGCTCGTCGGCGACCGCGCCGCCCTCACCGTCACCGCAGACCTCACCGCCCTGACGCTCGAGGAACAGGCCGCTGCTCGAGAGCCCAACCGCCTCATCTGGTGCCTCATCACGAACCGGTTCGGCGCCCGCCGCCTCACCTGGATCACCTCCTGGCACCGCACGGACTGCCCCCACCAGCACGTCACCGAACACCGCTGCCCGCCCCAGCAGCCCACCACCCTTTTCTGAGCAAGGAGCCCCCGTGGAGAACGTCCGCCACATGCCGCGCGACCAGGCGGACCTGGACGGCCTCAACCGCACACCCGCCGCCGACATCGCGGCCGAACGCGCCCTGCTGGCCAACTGCATCCACGACCCCTACGACCCCCCACGCGAATACCGCGAAGCCGCCGAGATCATCACCACCGACGACTTCACCCACCCCGCCCACCGCCTCCTGTGGGACGTCATCGGCCACCAGATCAGCGAACGCAACCCGACCACCCCGGTCGCACTGCGCGCCGCCATCGACAAGCTCGGCCAGCTCCGCACCGTCGGCGGCGGCCCGTACATCTTCGACGTCGCCGGAGACGCCGGCGGCGGCAGCGCTGAATACTTCGCCGGCATCGTCCGCGAGAAGGCCCGGCTTCGCCGCATCGACGAGTTCGCCATCGCCCTGCGCGCGTCCGTCCTGTCCGGCGCCGAGCCCGATGAGCTCGACGAGAAGATCACCGCCTACATCCGCGACCGGAGCACCACCAACACCGGCGACCCCTTCGCCCAACGGCTCCTGCCCGGCGGCAGCTTCATCCTCGACCGGCCCGACACCGTGCCCGCCCTGTGGGGCGCCGGAGAGAACGTCATCTGGGCCGAGGGCGAGGCCCTCCTGATCGCCGGGCCCTCCGGCGTCGGCAAGACCACCGTCGCCCAGCAGGTAATCCTCGCCGCCATCGGCGTCCACCACCACGGCGTCCTCGGCCTCCCCGTCCGCCGCTTCAACCGCATCCTCTACCTTGCCTCCGACCGCCCCCAGCAGGCCGCCCGCTCCATGGCCCGCATGGTCACCCCCGACGACCGCGAACTCCTCGACGAACGCCTCGTGTTCTGGCCCGGCCCGCCCCCCGCCGACTTCATCAAGGACCCCGGCATCCTCCTGCGCCTGTGCCAGGCCGCGAACGCCGACGCCGTCTGTCTCGACTCCCTCAAGGACATGGCTGGCGAACTCGCCTCCGAGGAAGGCGGCCAGGCCATCAACCAGGCTATCCAGCGCACCCTTGTCGAGGGCATCGAAGTCATCGGCCTCCACCACCACCGCAAGCAGGGAGGCGGGAAGGACGGCGGGAAGGAAGCCACCTCCCTGGACGAGCTGTACGGCTCCACCTGGATCACCGCCGGAGCTGGATCCGTCATCAGCCTCTGGGGATCCGCGGGCGAGCCCATCGTCAGCCTCCGCCACCTCAAGCAGCCGGCCGGTGAGTGCGGGCCCTGGAAGCTCAAGCACGACCACCCGCGGGGCCGTACCGAGGTGTGGCACCAGGTCGACATCCTCGGCCTGCTGAAGGCGGCCGGCAGTGCCGGGCTCACCCCGGCCGCGCTCGCCGTGAACCTGTACCCGAACCCGAAGTCCAAGCCCACCACGTCGGAGATCGAGAAGGCCCGGCGTCGGCTGGACCAGTACGTGGAGCAGGGCCTCGCGGTGATGCGGAAGACCGGTCTGTCCCGTACTGCGCCTGTTGCGTACTTCGCCGCTTTTGATGAGCAAGGGGTGCTTATCGATGACGACGCGTAAGGACCGTGGGAGCTTCACGCACCTGTTCACGCGCTTCACGTTGATCAAGGAAATCGGGCTTCACGAACGCTTCACGCGCTTCACGTTGATCAAGAACCGTGCAGGTCACAGCTTCACGCGACCCTTCACGCCGCTTCACGCACCCCAGCTTCACGCGCCGCTTCACGCAAAACTTCACGCGCTTCACGTTGATCAAGGAACCCGCAGGTCACAGCTTCACGCTCGCTTCACGCAGAGCTTCACGCGACCCCCCTCTACTACGTAGAGGGAGGGGGTCGCACCCAAAACCCCATCACCGGCAGCCACCCCGACACCGCCGCCTGACCGCGCATCCGGTTCCACGACACCCCGCGCGACACGAGAGGAAGACCGCCATGACCGAGCAGGAGCTCACTGAAGCTCAGCGCGAGAAGCGCCGCACCCAGGCCCGCGACATCATCGAGACTCGGCTCCGCGAGACGTGGCCTGCCTGGCGCCGCCCCGGACGGAAGCCCGCGTTCGGACTCGCTGCGGACATCGCCCTCGACTCCCTTGGCGAACTCGCCGCCGAGATCCTCGTGGACGGAACGATGATGCGCGCCCTCACCATCAAGGACGGCGTCGCCACCCTCGAACTCGCCGAGGCCACCGAGATGGTCCGCATCTTCGCCGCCGGGATGCGCGGCTGCCTCGACGGCCATGGAGCCTCGAATTACGTCGAGATGGAGATGGTCGACGGCACGACCGGCGACGCGTACACCGTCACGGTGCAGCGCCGCAGCAGGCCGACCCCGCACCAGTTCCGGCAGCAGGCCGAACAGGCCCGGGACGAGGTGCTCCGGCTGGTCTCCGAGTGGGCACGGAGCAGCGAGGGGCGCGACGTCCTCGTCGAAGACCTGGAGCGGGCCGGGTATCCGCTGCCCGAGACCGGCGAGGACGGCAGCTGATGACCGACACCAGCCAGGCCGCCGACGAGCGCGAGCGCGAGCAGGCGTTCATCGACATCTACGGCCCCCAGCCCACGGCGCCCGTCATCACGCCCACCGAGACCGGCACCGAGACCGTCATCGTCACCGGCGGCGTCCTGTGACCGCCGTCGTGCTGTTCGTCGTCCTCGTCATCGTCACCACCGGCCTCCCCCTCGCCCACTGGGCCCACATCCCGCCCTACACCCCGTGGAAGCGCAGCAAGGAGCCGACCCAGTGAGCGCCCCGTCCAGTAGCCCGCGCGGCGAGAAGGCCGGCCGCCCCGGCACCCGGTGGGAGACCGAACTCCGCACCATCGAGCAGCTCGTCGACGACGACGCACCCGATCCGCCGCGCCCGAACCGCAAGACCCGCCGCGCCCGCACCCGAGCCGCCAGGAGGAACCGATGAGCCCCACCCGACCCGAGCAGCCCGTCCACCCGCCGTACAGCGGCCCCGAGGTCACCTGCACCAAGTGCGGCCACGGGGGCGCCTTCACCACGTACCGCGGCTACGGCCAGTGCCTCCACGGTGACCTCGCCGAATCCATCGGCTACGAGCCGAACCCGCGCCTCCACCGCGAGTGCGAGCGCTGCTCGTTCTCCTGGGACGAAGCGACCGTCGAGCCCGAGCCGAGCACCGTCGAGATCACGATCCAGCCCGACACAACCGCCATGCAGGAAGCCATCCGCCAGGCGCGCCGCGAGAGCGGACTCGGGAGGCGTCGATGACCCGCCGCAGTCGTACCGAACGTGTCCTCGTGGCCGGCGCCGCCCTCACATCCCTCACCGCAGGAGCCTGCGCATGGCGGCAGGAGTACGGGGCCGCGGTCATCTGCGTCATCGTCTCCGCCGCCCTCATTGAGATGGCCGCCCGTGAAGGGATAGCCCACCGTGAAGCTCAGGCCCGCGCTGAGCGCCTCGCACGCCCCAACCCACCCCAGCACCCCAACCCGCCCACGCTCGTCGCCTGCTGCGCCTCCTGGGCCGCCGCACCCGGCCAAGGCCACGACCGCACCTGCACCCACAGCCGCGCCACCCGCGACGGCATCGTCCTCGGCTGGAACGACCTCGACAGGGCGTGCTGCCTCCGCGCCTGGGAATCCCACGGCACCACCCACGACACGACCACCTGCACCAGGACGGACGCAGCATGACCGAGCCCCGCCACACCACGGACACGATCACCAGCGACGCACTCGACGCCCTGTACGCCGAGCTGGAAGCCGCCAAGCAGTTCGCCCGCTCGTGCGCCAAGGACACCGAGAAGGCCCTGAAGCGGCAGCGCAGCGCCAAGCTGCATGCCGACCTGCTCCAGGGCGACCTGGACACCCTGCGCGGTGGCCTGCGCGAGCTCGGCGGCGACCCCACCCAGGTGCAGAACCTGTGGGCGCAGATCAGCCTCCGCAACCGGCAGTGGCGGCAGGAGAAGCAGCGCGCCGAGCGGGCCGAGGCCGCCATCGACCGCGTCCGCAGCCTCGCCACCCAGTGGGCCGTCCTCCGCACCTACGGCAGCGCCGCCACCGAACTCCGCACCGCCCTCAACGAGCCCCAGGAGCCCGCCTCGGACACTGTCCGGACAACCCCGGACACCCCGTCCTGCGACTGTCCGCCCCTCCAGGTCTGCGACACCTGCCAAGGCATCACACCCGGAACTCCCTCGCTGGACAGCGATCCGGACACGACGGACAGCGACCCGGACAGCCTCCGCGACCGGTACGCGGCGGCGATCGAGGACTGCCGCACCCTCACCCCAACCGCCCTCACCGACGTTGTCCTCGCCGTCCGCGACACCCTCGTCGAGGAGCTCACCGCCGAGCTGGCCGCGCTGAAGACGATCGGCGCCGGTTACTGCCCTCACTGCGGCCGAGGCGACTGCTCGCCCAGCGCCGACCAGTGGCGCGAGCAGCAGCAGCGCGCCGAGGAGGCCCAGGCCGCTATCGAGCGGGTGCGGGAGGTGGCCGGCCTGTGGTTCCGCGAAGGGGCACCGGGCCCGACGCGTGAGGCAGGCCGCTTCATCCTCCGAACCCTCAATGAGTCCAGTCCGGCAGCGACCGAGCTTGAGAAGACCGCCCGCGTGTACGCCGCCCTCCACCAGTCCGCCGAGCAGGACGTCACCCGCGTCACCGCCCTGTACGAGCAGTGGGTGAAGGCCGGGCCCCCACCGATCGGCACGCCCATGTCCCGCTGGTGGGACAGACGCCTCGCCGAACTACACGACGCAATCCTCCCTCCCACCAACCAGCCCAAGGAGCCGACCACGTGAGCAACACCGACACCTGCCTCAACTGCGAGCACCGGTGGGCCGACCACGGCCAAGAGATCTGCGGTCAGACCTCGTTGGATCCCAACAGCCCGTACGCCTGCGGCTGCACCCGGGTCAGCAACGACCGGCCCACCCCGACGCGTGTTGAGCTCTACGACGAGCAGGAAGGCGAGTGGGGGCCCGTCGACGGCATCACCCACATCGAGATCACCCCCGAACCCGGCCGGTTGGTCCGCATCCTCCAGCCCACCCCGGAACAGCGTGAGCAACTCCTCACGACCATGACCCGCGTCAGCCAGGGCCTCGCCGCGTTCGCTGAGGCCCTCCAACAGGCCCGGCCCATGGCCGAGCAGTTCGAGGCTGCCGGCCGCCGCACCCGGGACCGGCCCGCGTGGCAGTCCCCGTACGGCCCACCCACCCGCAACCACTGAAGGAGTCACACCCCATGGACCAGCGCACCCGCATCCACCTCAAAGCCATCGGCGACGAACTCAAGCCCACCGCCACCACCCCCGACGGCTCCACAGCCCAGCTGTTCATCTCCGGCATGCTCACCGGCATGGCCACCGCGGTCCGGATCGCCGACGGATCCACCGCCGAGAAAGCCCTGCAACTCCTCGCCGAGCAGCTCGCCGCCGCCACCGGCCGCGCCTGCCCCGACGGCAAGCCCGACCAGGCCACCGCGCCCACCGACACCGTGCAGCACTGGACCGACCAGGCCGCCACCTACGCCGAGCAGCGCGACGGGGCGTACCGCGAGCGCGCCCATCTCGTCGCCTGGCTCGCCGCCCTCCACCCCTCCGTCATCGTGCCGGCCCCCGACGTGGAGGAGCCCGGGTGGCAGATCGTCTACATCACGGCCGGGGGCTGGCAGATGTCGTGGCACATCGCGCCCGGTGACGCCGAACTGTTCAAGGACGTCGAGCACGTGCCCGCTGATGACCCGCGGGCCCTGTGGGACGGCCACAGCACCGAGCAGAAGTACACGCGGATCCGCCAGCACACCCGCGTGATCCACACCAATCAACGGCTGAACAAGTGGAAGTGACTACATCCCCAAAGCGGTGTCCAAAGAGGCGCGCACCCGCTTCTCACGGCTCTCTGCAGCCAGCGCCCGCTCACGCCACAACGCGCACTCCGGGCAAGAGGAAGGGGGATCGTGCGGCAGCTGCTCCTGAGCTGGAACCGACCGACGAGCACGCAACTCCCGCTCCCTCTTGGTCGCCTGGACATCTGCCGCCGCGAACAGGTTGCAGCCGTTCGGCCCCTTCCCCACAACCGACAGCCGACCGGCCGCCTTCATTGCATGAACCGCATCCGGTCGGACTCCGAGCAGCTTGGCCGCCTCGTTCGTGTTCAACATCGCGGTCTCTTGGTTGGTTGTCATGCCGACGCAACGACCCACAACCACCAATGGCCACCGGTGATCACAGCGATTCACCCATCGGAGTTACTCACACCTCACCAGCTCACCGGAGCGCACGATGACCACCACCGAGCAGGCCCACCTCACCACCGTGATCCGCCACTGGACCGACCTCCGCGACGCACTCGGCGCCCCCGCCAAAGTGGCCAGCTTCGGAGTGGGACTCCGCGGGTACCTCGCCGCCCTCGACCGCATCGACGAACAGCAAGCCGAAGCCGACCGCCAGGCCGCCCTCGACCGCCGCCTCCTGGAGCGCGACCCCTCCCAGATCGGGGAACGCCCCACGCCGGTCCGCATCGCGATCTTCGACACCATGCAGGCCGTCCACGCGGACCTCCTGGAGTGCGCGGATGCGACCGCCGCCGGCGTCCAGCGCGAGCCGATGCGCGGCCCTGCGCCCAACCCTCAGTGGCCGGACTCCTCGAAGGGCCGCCGGATCATGGAAGCCGACCGCGCGCGGACCGCTGTCCTCGCGATGCAGGACGCCCACGACCCCCGCCGCTGGAAGTGGGCCGGGCCGCGGCCCACCGCACCCCTGGCCGCGCTCTGGCTCCTCGGCCGCGTACAGGGAGCACCCGGCCCGTTCCACCGCCTGACCCCCCAGCAGGCCGGGTACATAGCCTCCGTCGCCCGCAGCGCAGCCGACCGGGTGGAGAAGGCCCTCGACATCGCCGCCCAGCTCGCACCCATCACGAAGCCGTGCCCCGAGCTCCGCAACCTCGTACCGTGCGGCGGCCGCATCGAAGTCCGCGGCGGGGCCGGCGCATCCCCGCTCGCGCACTGCGTCCGGTGCGGTCGGATCTGGAGCGAGCAGGGCGTAGCGGCGTAGCCCGGACAGCAGTGGGCCCCCGCCTCGTCGAGGTCGGGGGCTCACGCATGCGTACGCCTACTCGGCCTCGTCAGCCTTCGGCCGCTTGGTGCCGCGCTTACCGGTGGCGATCTGCTGCGCGCGGGTCGGGTGCACGCCGCCGAGCGCCTCGTCCGCGATCTGCTTCCACGTCTTGCCCTGCTGCTTGAGCGCCAGGACGCGCCGCTGACGGAGCTCCCGGAGCTGCGCGTGATAGTTCGGCCACTCGTCCAGGACCACTGTTGCCGCGCGCGCGGCTTCCGCGTCGTCCTCGATGGCCTCTAGCGCCTCGATGGCTTCCACCAGCCTCCGCACCTCCTCGGGTTGATCCGTCACTCGCACTCCCTTTCCGCTCGGGAGCGGCTCTGCACAACAGAATAGACCCTAGGGTCTTGCATTCCTAGACCCTAGGGTCTAGCTTGTTCCTTGTGAGGCCGCCCACCGCGATCTCCGAAGCCCCGAGCGTATCCACGTCACAGGAGGACGAGATGGCCGCCACCAAGCTCTACAAGCGCACCGAGAACGGCGTCACCACACTCATCTCCCTGAAAGAGGGATCGGCGGAGATGACCCACGCCCAGACGGACGGCAAGCGCCACGTCCGGGAGATGTTCGCGGGCAGCACCGGAGCGCGGATCACCTACCACGACGGCCGCAGGGTCTTGCTGCTCAAGGTGGACGCCCCGGAGGAGAAGGCGGTCGAGAACACCCCGGAACCGGCCGCCGAAGAAGTGGCCTTCGAGCACTGCATGCCGGTTGCTGGCGGCAAGGTCCACACCCTTGCGCCGGGCGAGCCCGAAGGCGACGCGTTCCCGCTGTGCCGGACCGGCGGCAGCACGAACCGCGGTACCCGGTACCGCGTCGTGAACGCCCCCCTCACCTGCGCCACATGCATGACCTACGAGCAGCGCCGGCAGGCCGCCCGCGCGGCGCAGTAACCACCCCAACCACAGAGCGGCCCCGGCCGGCGCTCGCAACGCCATACGGCCGGGGCCAGTCACCAACCTGACGTGACCAGGAGATGACCGTGACCGAGAGTACCCACCCCACCCCCCTTGACGAAGCGCTGGCCCGCATCCTGTCCGAGCCCACATGGGCACAGCAGCTCAGCACCGCCACCGCATCCGCGCTCGAAGACACCCCGTTCATCGTCATGGACGGCTGGCTGCTCACCTCCGCGATCAACACCGCGATCGCGCAGGTCCTCGCCGGGCTCCCCGGGATCGTCGCCGCCGAGGCCCTTACCCGCATGTACACGGTCATGCCCCAGGCCCGCCCGCGCGAGACGGCTGGCGAGTACGCCCTCCGTCTCCGTGCCGCCGCGAAGGGCCTGTGATGACCACCGCCCAGCGCGACGCCGCGCCCCAGCTCGCCCTGACCGGTATCAAGGACGCCGACGCCGACAGGATCAAAACCATCCTGCGCGCCGTCACTGACCGGCTGGACGCCATGAACCGCCGCGCCGCCATGAACCCGCGCACCCGGCACGTGGAGATCCAGATCGCCGTCTGGGACCACCACGGCGACTACAACACCAGCCCGGTTGTCGGGCGGGACATCGTCGCAGTCCTCACCGCCGTCCGGGGCATCCCGATGACCGGCACCCGCGCGGAGTACGCCGCCCGCCTGCACGTCGCCCTCGGGGCGGTGCGCCTGTGAGCACCGGCCAGCCCACCCCGCCCCCGCGTGCGTGCGGCACCTGCACCGGCGCCGGCGGCAAGACCGTCGACACCAGCAGCGACGGCGTCACCCGCCAGCACTGGCAGACCTGCCAGGACTGCCACGGCACCGGCTTCGCAGGGGGTGGCCGCTGATGCGCGCCTTCTACCTCCTGGCGACGCTCGCGCACGTCGTGATCCTCGCCGTGATCATCACCCGCCACATCGTCGGCTGACTCACCCCGACCGGCCGGGCCGCCCCCTCCTGCGGCCCGGCCCCCCTTCGCCCTGGAGCGCACCGTGAAGACCCGCGTAGAGACCCGCACGAGGCAGGTCCTCCACACCGTCGACGGCATCCCCGAGCTGGTCGACGACGAGTACCAAGTCGTCGTCCCCGTCCCGCCCCGCGACTGGGACCACATCGTCCTGAGCGGCGTCCTCACCGCGGCAGGCGCCATGGTCGCGATCAGCGTCATCTGGTCCACCGCGTCCATCGGAGACTTCCTTGCCCGCGCCGTGGTCGCCCCCATCGCCTACCTCGGCGCCGTTGCGTTCGGCCTCGCCTGGATCTCCTGCATGGCCCTGGAGTGGCACGCCCGCTACGACCCCGCCCGCGCCCGACGCCCGCGCATCGCCGGGAACATCGCCCTCCTCATCGAGATGGGCGCCGTCTGCGCGCACGGCCGCGTCGAGGACTCCCTCCCCGTCGGCGTGGCCGGCGCGGTCATCTCCGCCGTCGCCAAGGGCATGTGGACGGTCACTCTGGCCCACCAGGCGCGCCCCATGTCGCCGCTCACGCAGAAGTGGTTCCTCAAGCGCGAGGAGCAGATGACCGCCCGTATCGCCCTGGCCGCCCGCCAGCGACAGCTGGACCGGACCGAGCAGCACGCCGCGGCCCTCACCCCGCCCGCGGCCGCCGAGGAGCCTGCTGTACCCGCGCCCGCGCCGTCTGGGCGTGCGGCCGGGACTGTCCGGTCCGCTGTCCGCGCTGTCCTGTCCACCACCCCGGACGCGTCCGTCGACGACGTCCTCGACCGGCTCGACGAACTCGGCATCGAGGCCGACGAGGACGCAGTCCGCACCCTCGTGGACAGCGCGAAGGGCGGCGGTCCGGACACGCCGGACAGCAGGTCAGACGCCACGCTGCGCCCGATCGCTCCGCCCGGGCAAACCGTCACGGACACCATCCGGACAGCACTGTCCTCCGGTATTGAGGACAAGACGGCCGTCCTGTCCTACGTCCAGAAGATCCACGGACCGAACGTCGATCCGGACAACGTCCGCCGCATCCGTAGCCGCGAGCTCGCGCGCAGGAGCGCCTGATGCGTCTCGCCCTGCTCGCCTTCCTCCTGCTCGCGATGCTCGCCGTACTCGCGCTCGTCACCCTCTGGCCGGCCCTCGACCGCCCATGGATGCTCCGCGCGGTCCGGATCGCCGCCCTGACCATCACCGCCGCGGCGTACGCCGTCACGGCCGTCACTCTCCTGCCGTAGGGACTGCGATGCCGAACAAGCCCATCACCCCCAGCCAGATCATTCCGGCGGGCGCCCCGCTGCCCATCGGGCCGCCCGGCCCCGACGACATCCCGCCCTGGCGCACCGCCCCACCGCCGCCCGCCCCGCCACCGGCGCCCCCGGCCGTACCCGTGGCCGCCCCGGATCCCCCGCCCCAGCCGGTGCACGTCTACGTCACCGTGCAGCCCGCCTACTACGAACCCGACCCGGAGCCGACCCGGCGGGAACGCCTCACCGCGTGGCTGCTCGGCCTCGGCCGGCCCTGGCAGATCGCCGGGGCACTCGCCCTGGCCCTGCTGCCCATCCCCTTCACCGGGTACAGCGCCGCGACCACCTGGGCCTACACCGTCAGCGAAGCCCGCGACGCCTGGGGACAGGGCTCCGGATACGCCCTCGCTCTCACCCCGCTCACCGTGGCAGTGCTGCGCATCACCCGCGGCGGCGGCACCCTCCGCCGCCTGCTCCTGCTGGCCATCTCCCTCGTCGGCGTGGCCGGCGCCATCGACCTGTACGACCCCGTCACCTGGATCACCGGAGTGCACCCGTCATGACCACCGCACAGACCGGCGCCACCCTCGCCGGATGCACCGTCGCCGTCGCCATCATGGCCATCTACCTGCGGAAATGGTGGACCGGCGGCCGCACGCTGAAAGACCTCTTCCCCATGGTCCAGGGCTTCGTTACCGGAGCGCTCGGCACCGTGTGTGTCGGCGGCCTCATGGGCTGGCTCTCCGGATGCACCCGCCAGACCGCGAACGGAGGCGGCGGAAAGGTCATCACCGGGACGACCGGCACAGACTCCGGTGCCCCCCTGGCCACCGGGTCCATGGGGCAACTCACCCCCGAGGGCGGCGTCGTCGTCTTCCTGATCACCGTCCTCCTCGTCGTCTCCTACAAGGCCGCGAGCAAGGACGACAAGGGGCGCCTGCTGGGCTTCCTCGCCGCCGGGATGATCCTCTGCGCCACCGCGGGCGTCGCCGGGATGCTCACCGGGCTCCCCGACCTGGTCAACAGCCTCGGTTTGTCCGGCCGAAACCTCCTCGAAGGGAACGCCTCGCTGTGACCAGCAGCCACCGGCCCGCGAACGAGGGCACCGCGGTGCAGCGCCGTACGCGCACCCTCGCAGCCGGGCAGCAGCTCCTCATCCGCGGCCTCACCGACCGCGCCACCGCCTGGGTACGCGCCGGCCGCCGCGAGGACCTCGAAGGGATCGCCGCCGTCCTCGGCTGTGTCCTGCGCATCGTTCTGCTCGTCGCCGGGGCCTACGCCACCTGGCGCGTGATCCGGCACTGGCCCGCCCTCCTGTGCGCCCTCGTCCCCGTCTGGTGCTGGGCCGCGATCCGCGCCATCCCTCCGGAGGCCCCGGGCCCGGCCGAGTCCACCGTGGCGCAGCGCGAGCAGCTGCACGCCCTCATCCGCGACCTCATCGGCGACCGCCCCGGCGTGCACCTCGCCGTCCTCCTGGAGCACCTCCAGAAGCACGGCCAGGGGGAGGACTGGAGCATCGCCACCCTGCGCACCCGCCTGCCGCTCCTCGGAGTGCCCGTCAGGAAGTCCGTGAAGGTAGCCGGCCGGGTGGCGTACGGGGTGCACCGTGACGACCTCCCGAAGCCCTCCCCGGCCGCCGCCGAGGAGAGGGCCGCGTAAGCGTCTACCACCCCGGTCTACCTGCGGATCTACCACCGCAGCTACCTCGATCTACCGGCCCATCTACCGCCGTTCTACCCGGGGCGGCCGCCATCCGCCAAGACATCGGCCGCCCCGGTCCCATCCCCATCACAGAGACAGGAACCGCATCATGGCATTCGGACGACGCTCATCATCAGCAGGCCCGGCGACCGAGGCACTGCGCGAGACCGTGCGCAGCCTCCCGGACCGGGTCGCCGACTGGACCCCGGAGCAGCGCCAGCAGCACAACGAAATCTCTGACGCCGCCTGCCGCGAACAGAACGGCCAGAGCCCCGAGTAAGGGCACACTGATGCCAGGCCCCGCCACGAATCCCCCGTCGTGGCGGGGCCTCCGCGTTCTCCCCACCACCACCCAGCGGTCACCGGTAGCATTCCGCGTCACAGAACCTCAGGGGGGAACCATGAGCCACACCACTCCACCACCGATGCCCGAGTCCCCGCCGCCGACACCGAAGAAGAACCGCACCAACGCGATCATCATCGGCGCAGCTGCTGCCGTCATCGCTGCGGTCGTCGCCACTGGGGTCGTCGTCGTGCAGTCCACAGACGACAGCAGCAAGCCGACCACCTCCGCCGCCGAGTCGAGCACCCCGGACACGGACGCCGTAGCCGACGCCGCAGAAGAACCGGACCTGGAGCCGACTTACGCCGAAGTGGACGCCGACAGTTTCGCGATCAAGCTGCGCACCACCAAGCGGCAGTGCTTCGGGTCGGCCGGCTGCAACGTGACAGTCGAGCCGGACCTGACCTACGTGGGCATCGATGACATCGACCCGGACGCGGTATACGACATCACCTATGAGATCCGCGGTGACCAGTCGGGGCCGGTCATCGCGACGGCCGAGCTCTCGGACGGGACGAGTCTGAACTTCACGCCGTCTCTGATCAGTACGGCTTCGGCGAGCAAGAAGATCTC
This sequence comes from Streptomyces altiplanensis, assembly GCF_053591575.1. NCBI lineage: Bacteria > Bacillati > Actinomycetota > Actinomycetes > Kitasatosporales > Streptomycetaceae > Streptomyces > Streptomyces altiplanensis. The sequence continues at coordinate 15,057 of NZ_JBSFUB010000069.1, forward strand.
CGTGGAGATCACCGACGTGCAGGCGGGATGAGGTCACGCCCAACCCCTGTGAGGCCCCGCCGGTTGGGTTCGGCGGGGCTTTCGCGCGCTGCCTCCGCTCTCCTCAACACCCGCAGCATCAACCTCGGCTCCCCCTCCACCTGCACCCGCAACGTCTCCGTTGCCCACCCCTGACTGCAAGCCGGAACCCGTCACCGGGTTCTGCGCCTAGTTGCAAAATCAGCTCCCCGCGCGCAGAATGAGCCGCAGATCTGGCATGCCCGGAAACAACAGCCCCGCCACCGCGCGGGGCTGACGCATTTCCCCAACCCCCTGCCCCACCCGTCCCGCCCGTGCCACGATGCCCTCTCCAGCACACAGGGGGGCACATGCTCAGCGCCAAGGGCAACAACGGCACCATCACCTTCGACGGCCACACCGTCCTCATCGAACGCAAGGGCCTCGCCGCCCGCGCCCTCGTCGGTGTCGGCGAGAAGCGCATCCCGCTCCACTCGATCAACGCCGTCCAGTGGAAGAAAGCCGGGTTCTCCGCCGGGTTCATCCAGTTCACGATCAGCGGCGGCAGCGAACGGCGCTCCCAGTTCGGCCGGCAGTCCGGTGACGCCATGCGCGACGAGAACAGCGTCACGTTCCACGTAAAGCAGATGCCCGCCTTCGAGGAACTCCGGGCCGCCATCGACGCGGCGATCGCGCAGCGGCACGCACCGCAGCAGGCGGCCCCCGCGGCGGCGCCGGCCGGATCGGTCGCCGACGAGCTGGCCAAGCTCGGCAGCCTGGTCCAGCAAGGACTCCTCACGCAGCAGGAGTTCGAGCAGCAGAAAGCCCGGCTGCTCGGCCAGTAACCCACCACCCACGTAGCCCGGCCGTGCCCCCATTGCGGCCGGGCTTTCGCATGCCCGGAGGTGACCATGACCGTCAAGAAGCCCCGCCCGGTCACCGACCAGACCCGCGCCGACGTCCGCCGCCTCCACAGCGAAGGGCTCGGCCGCAACGAGATCGCCCGCGAGCTTGACCGCAGCCCCCGCACGATCAGCGTCATCGCTGAGAAACTCGGCCTCGACTTCGACCGCACCGCAACCGCCGTCGCCACCCAGGCCCGCGTTACCGACTCCAAGGCCCGCCGCGCCGCGATCGTCGCAGGCCTCTACGACATCGCCGAGGACGAGATTGCCTACCTCAAGAAAGTCGGCGGATACCGGCTCGTCGAGGTGTCCGTGGGCGCGCCCGTTGAGTACACCGTCGGCCGGCTGCCCGCGCAGGACCGCAAGGCGCTGATCACCGGCATCAGCACGGCGACGTCCTCCGCTGCCCGGCTCGAAGCGCTCGACGGGGACCCGGGTACCGACGCCGCCCGCTCCATGCTCACCAGTCTCGCGGACGGGATCCGTCGCCTGGCCGACGCGCAGGAGGACGACGCCGGGGAGGGCTGATGCTCGACTCCCTGCCTCTGTCGCGCAAGCAGATCCGCTCGATCGCCAACGCCACAGCGCGCATCAACATCTGGCACGGGGCGATCCGGTCCGGGAAGACCATCGCGTCCCTGGTGGCCTTCCTCATCGCGATCGCCGCGGCCCCCTCATCTGGGCTCGTCGTGATCGTGGGCCGGTCGCTCCAGACCATCGAGCGCAACGTCCTTGACCCGCTCCAGGACGAAACCTTGTTCGGCCCGGTCGCAGCCCTCGTACACCACACCCGCGGCGCGACCACCGCAGTGATCCTCGGCCGGACCGTGCACCTGATCGGCGCCGCCGACTCCCGCGCAGAAGGCCGCCTGCGCGGCATGACCGCGTGCCTGGCGTACGTGGATGAGGCGACGCTGATCCCGCGCGGCTTCTGGAACCAGCTCCTCGGTCGCCTGTCCGTGCCCGGCGCACGGCTCATGGCGACAACCAACCCGGACAACCCCGGCCACTGGCTCCGCAAGGAGTTCATCAGCCGGAGCGCCGACCTGAACCTGAACAGCTGGCAGTTCACCCTCGACGACAACCCCGCCCTCGACCCGGCGTACGTCTCCTCGCTGAAGGCCGAGTACGTCGGGCTCTGGTACCGGCGGTTCATCCTCGGCCACTGGGTCCAGTCCGAGGGCGCCATCTACGAGATGTTCGACACCGAACGCCACGTCGTCACCGAGCTGCCCACCATCACCCGCTGGTTGTGCGACGCGATCGACTACGGCACCGTCAACCCCTTCGCTGACCTGCTCATCGGCCTTGGCTCCGACCAACGGCTGTACGTCGTCAGCGAGTACCGGCACGACTCCCGGGCCACCCGCCGGCAGATGACCGACTCGGAGTACTCCCAGGCGCGTCGCCGGTGGCTGACCAGCGTGCCGCACCCCGGATCGAACGTCCTCGGCATCACTCCGGAGTGGACGATCGTCGACCCGTCCGCCGCTAGCTTCATCGAGCAGCTGCACCGCGACGGCGTCAGCGGCGTCATGCCGGCGGACAACACAGTCCTCGACGGCATTCGCGGCGTGGCGAGCCTGCTCTCTGCCGACCGGCTGAGGATCCACCGTTCCTGTGTCGGCTTGATCGACGAATTGCCCGGCTACAGCTGGGACGACAAGAAAGCGGCGAAAGGCGAGGACGCCCCGGTCAAGCGGGACGACCACTCCTGTGACGCCCTGCGGTACGGGGTGCGGACGACGGAGGCTCTGTGGCGGCCGCACATCCCGACGATGCTGGAGGTAGCCGCGTGACCGGTCGGCAGGACACCGGCGATGCCCGTCTGTCCGACATCCTTCCTGAGGGCTGTGTCCTCGTCGACTACGTGGTGTCCGTGAAGGCCCTCGACGAAGACGGCGACGTGGCGATCTACAACTACCGGACGCCGGGCCTCAACGCCTGGGAGGCCCTGGGGATGCTCACCTGCGCCGCTGACGACATCCGTGCACGCATGCAGCAGAGGGAAGGAGACGAGGGCTGATGCCTGCCACGATCAAGCTGCCCGTGCTCGTCCGCGCAGGCGATACGGAGGCGTGCTGGGGCAGCATCCGGGTTCCGCTGAGAGACGGACGGATGGATGAGACCGCGTTCCGCCGAGAAATGGCCGGATTCCTTAGGGCAGCCGCCGATCACCTAGAGAACCCCAGCGAGGACGATCAGGAGGAGCCCGATGCCCCTGCCTGACCGCAACATCGTCTGGCCGCCCCCGCACCTCAAGCCCGCGCTCGACGCCATGAACACCTGGGACGCCTGGTACGGCGGCGACCCCGACCGGCTCACCGCCCTCTACGGCGGCGGCAGCGCTGGCCCCGACCCCAAGCCCGTCCAGTACGGCACCGGCGTCGTCAGCCGCATCGCCCGTTGGTGGTGGGGCTCCCCGACCGCCCCCGGCGAGCAGCGCACCAAGCTGCACGTCCCCCTGGCAGGCGACATCTGCGGCGGCTCGGCGGCGCTCCTGTTCTCCGAGGCGCCGACCTTCAAGGCCGCGGACACCGCCACCCAGAATCGGCTCGATGAGCTGTCCGATGACGGGATGCTCGCCTCGCTCCAGACTGCGGCCGAGGTCGGCGCTGCGCTCGGCGGGGTGTACCTGCGGCCGGTGTACGACCCGACGCTACGGGACCGCCCGTGGCTCGATGCGGTCCACGCCGACCGGGCTGTCCCTGAGTTCCGGTGGGGGCAGCTCTCGGCCGTCACGTTCTGGCGCAAGCTCGCCGAGGACAACGGCATCGTGCTGCGCTGGCTGGAGCGGCACGAGCCCGGCGTCATCCTCCACGGCCTCTACCAGGGCACACCGAACAAGCTCGGCATGATGGTGCCCCTTGAGGACCACCCGGCCACCGCGGGATTCGCGCCGCTCGTCAACGACCGGAGCGCCATCCCCACCGACTACAAGCGCCTCGACGTCTCGTACGTGCCGAACGCCAACGCCCGCAAGTGGAGGGGCATCCCCGCCTTGGCCGACCTCGGCCGCTCCGACCTCGAGGCCACCGAGTCGTTCATGGACAGCCTCGACGAGACGTACTCCTCGTGGATGCGGGACGTACGCCTCGCCAAAGGCAGGCTCATGCTCCCGAACTCCATGCTTCAGACCACCGGGCCCGGCCGCGGAGCATCGTGGAGCCCGGACCAGGAGATCTACTCCGGGCTCGACATGCTGACGCGTCCCGGTGACTCCAATCCGCTGACGATCGTGCAGTTCGCGATCCGCGTGAAGGAGCACCAGGACACCTGTGACCACTGGATCGACACGATCCTGCGGTCCGCGGGCTACTCGCCGCAGACCTTCGGGCGCGGCGGCGACGTCGCGATCACGGCCACCGAGGTCACGGCCAAGGAGCGCCAGTCGATGACGACCCGCGGCAAAAAAGTCCTGCGCTGGCGGCCGGCACTCAGCGACGCCCTCGCAGCTCTCCTCGCCTGTGATCAGCGGGTGTTCGGTACGCAGGTCACCGTGCAGCGGCCCACCGTCGAGTTTGGAGACTCCGTTGTCGAGGACCCGCTGACGCTGGCGAACACCCTGGAGACCCTCTCCCGCGCGGGCGCAATATCCGTACAGACGATGGTGGCAGCGCTCCACCCCGAATGGGACGCTGCCGCGCAGGCTGCGGAGACCGAACGCATCCTGACCGAGACCGGCAAGCGGATGCCGGACCCGATGCAGATGGGGGCGCTGGCCTGATGCCTGTCTCTCCAGCGATGGCCGAGGACCTCACCCGTGAGGTACGGCGCCTGTACGAAGACGCCGAGACCGCACTGCTGGAGAAACTCGCGAAGGCCCTGGAGGCGGGCATCGACTCACCGCACTGGGCGCGGTTGAAGCTCGCTTCCGTCGGTGACCTGCGCCAGGCCGTCGAGCGGATCACTGATGCGCTCCAGACGGACACCGACGGGGCCGTGGCCGAGGCGCTCATCACCGCGTACAACCGCGGCCGGCAGGCGGCCGTCGCCGAGGTGGGCGGCCTGGACATCGGGCGCGAGCTGGTGGCCCGCAGTGTCCTGCCGAATGCTCCGGCCGTTGACCGGCTCGCGGCGAGCCTGGCCGAGGACACGCGGCCGCTGTACCAGCGCATCACGCGGGCGGTCGTCGACACCTACCGGTCGATCGTCGGCCGGGTGTCCGGCGGGGTCCTCCTCGGGTCCATGACCCGCAGGCAGGCGTCGCAGCGGGCTCTGGATAAGTTCGCGAGCCAGGGCATCACCGGCTTCGTCGACAAGGCCGACCGGAACTGGGACATGGCAACGTACGCAGAGATGGCCGTGCGCTCCGTGACCGCGCGCGCGGCCATCGAGGGCCACATCGACGCCCTGGCCGAGATCCGTGTGGGCCTGGTGATCGTGTCCGATGCGCCGCTGGAGTGCGAGCTGTGCGCCCCGTGGGAGGGCGAGGTCCTCACCCTTGGCCCGCAGCCGGGGCCGCAGACGATCCGGGCAGAACACGCGATCCAGCCGACTCGGCTCCTTGCCCCGACCCACACGGTCGCGGTGCACATCGCCGGGTCGCTGCTGGAAGCGCGCGCGGCCGGCCTCTTTCACCCGAACTGCCGTCACAGCCTCAGCGCGTACCTGCCTGGGGTGACGACGCGGCCGCCGCACCACGCGACACCGGGCACGACGTACGCGGACACGCAGCGCCAGCGGGAGATCGAGCGGCACATCCGCCGCTGGAAACGTGCGCAGGCGGTCGCGATGGATGAGCAGGCGCGCCACCGCGCTGGGGTATACGTCCGCAAGTGGCAGGCCGCCATGCGCGAGCACGTTGCCGCGCATGACGACCTGCGTCGCAAGCCTGCCCGTGAGCAGACCGGCGCCGCGCGCTAGAAGGCGAAACCGCGGGACGGAGCGGTGTCTGTCTTCTTCCGAAGATCACCAGACACGCTGAACCAAGCAGCAGGCCCATAAACCGCGATCGGGTCGGCGTCCCTCGTGATGTGCCCACCCACCTCCTTCTCGAAGATGACCAGTGAGCCGTTGTCTGCGACTACGTAGCGGTACTCGCGGCCCTCTCCGTCTTCGTACGTGTAGTCGTCGTGTTGGTCGCTGATGAAGCGGATCTGAATCGACATGGCGGCACCTTAAGCCGACCTCCCGCCAGGAGCGGGCTGGTTACGGAAAGACGTCCCGCCAGGTGCGGGGCCAGCCACACCCCAGGCCGGCCAGGAGTCGGCCCCGACGCGCCCCAGGAGGGCACGACATGCACCAGCGCACCCTCGCCCGCGGCCACCGCGCCGGATGGGCTCACCCCTACTCCACCGGCCCTTTCGCCCCGTACCTGTACGCCGACGGAGGGGACGGCGACGGCTCCGATTCCAGCGGCGACGCAGGTAACAGCACCGAGGACGGCGAGGCCAGCGGCGAAGACGACGCGGGCAGCAGCACCACCGACGACGCATCCGCCAGCGGCGATGCCACCGAGGGGGCGCGCAAGCCTGCCCCGCCGAAGGGCGGCAAAGGCGAGGATCCGGCCGCGCAGGTCGCCCGGCTCACCAAGGAACTGGAAGACGCGCGCAAGGACGCGGGCAAGGCCCGCACCACAGCGAAGCAGCAGGCGGCCGAGGAGGCCAAGTCCGCCTTGGTCCAGGAGCTGGGCAAGGCGCTCGGCCTGGTCAAGGACGACGACAAGGACGCCGCCCCGCCGGACCCCGCGAAGCTCACCGCGGAGATCGAGCGTGCCACTGCGGCGCACCGCGAGACCGCGACCGAGCTGGCCGTGTTCAAGGGCGCGTCCACGCACGGTGCCGACCCCGGCAGTCTCACCGACTCCCGGTCGTTCATGGCGAAGCTCGCCAAGCTCGACCCCGCCTCGGCCGACTTCACGAAGAAGGTCGGCGACGCCATCAAGCAGGCCGTCGCCGACAACCCCAAGCTCAAGGCCGCGGGCCAGGCGTCCACGGCTTCTGCATCCGGCGAGTTCACCGGCGGGACCGGTGAGCCGGACACATCCGGTCCCCAGAGCATCGACGACATCCGGGCAGCGCGCCGCAAGCGCCGCACCGGGTAAGGAGTGAACACGCATGGCAAACACCTTCCTGACCGCGCAGGTCATTGCGCAGCAGGCCCTGGCGAACCTGTACGAGACGACCGTCATGGCGTCCCTCGTGCACCGCGACTACGAGGCCGAGTTCGCCCGCAAGCAGGGCGACGCAATCACCATCCGCAAGCCCACGACGTTCGTGGCGACCGAGTACAACCGCGCGACCGGCATCACGGTGCAGGACGCCACGGAGAACTCGGTCAACATGAGCCTCAACCACTTCGCTGACGTGTCCTTCGCGGTCACGTCCGAGGACATGACGCTCAAGGTCCAGGACTTCGACGAGCAGCTCCTCACCCCGGCGATGGAGGCGATCTCCCAGAAGATCGACCGTGACCTCCTCGCCCTGCGCACGGACATCGTGCAGGAGGTCGGCGTCGTCGCTGGAGACAACCAGTTCGCGTGGAGTGACCCGCGGGTCCTCATCGACGCCGGCCGAGTGCTGGACACGCGGAAGGTCCCCCCGTCCGAGCGCCGGGCCGCGGTGGGACCGACGATCGCCGCCAACTGGCTGGGCGACCCGCTGTTCCACGAGGCGGACAAGCGCGGCTCGACGGAGGGCCTCACCGAGGCATCCCTGGGCCGGCGCGTGTTCGGGTTCGACCCGTACATGACGCAGAACATCGCCAAGCCCGCCCAGACGTCCGGCAACTCCACCACGGAGGAGGGCCTGGCCTTCCACAAGTCCGCGTTCGCACTCGCATTCCGGCCGCTGGAGCTCCCGATGGGCGCCCGGGACGCAGCGATCGCGAACTACAAGGGCTTCGGTCTCCGCGTCGTCTACGACTACGACATGGACAAGAAGCAGATGGTCGTCTCCGTCGACTGCCTGTACGGCACGAAGACCCTCGACGCCAACCGCGCCGTGCTCATCAAGGGCGCCGACGTCGTCTGACCCTCCGCGCCCGCCCGTCACACCAGCGGGCGGGCGCCCGGTGAACCTCAGTAAGGAGAGATACGCCCATGAGCGTCAGCTACCGCAACGAGAACACAGGCGACCTCGCCCACTTCGACGACCCGCAGCCCCGACTGGAGGCACTGCCGAACTGGCACCGCGTCCAGGACGGCCAGGATCTCCCGCCAGTCGTCAACGACGGTGTCCTGTCCCGCCCGACCCTGGCCGCGCCCGGCGTGCACGACCTGTCCGACGTCGAGCTGGTCACCAACGAGGAGATCAGGAAGGAAGCGCCAGCCGCCAGTGAGCCGGACGCGGCGACGCTGACGACCACGGAGGACGGTGTCGTGTCCGGCCCGGGTGGTGGCCGACCCCCGGCCAAGGCCGCGTCCAAGGCCGAGTGGCAGGACTACGCGCGGCTCATCGAGACGGACCCCGAGGCCCAGTCGGACATTGAGGGGCTCACCAAGGAGCAGCTGATCGACAAGTACGGGGACGCCTGATGCCTATGTCGAGCATGCTGTCGCTCGCAGCGAGCGTGCAGCAGACCAAGGCCCTGGACCTGACAACGGCCAGTGACCCGCTGAACTTCCGGCGGGCCGTCAGCCTCGGCAACGGGACCGGCGCGGGCAAGGCCGACCGCGCGTTCCACGACCGGCGCACCCTCGCCGCGTCCGCGTCCGAGGATCTCGACCTTGCGGGCGTCCTGCTGGACGCCTTCGGGGCCGCGATCACGTTCGTGAGGATCAAGGGCATGTACATCGCCGCCGCGGACACGAACACGAACAACGTGGTCATCGGCGCAGCGGCGACCACCCCGTGGGCGGCGCTCCTGGGCGCCACCGGCACCCTGACCCTCCGCCCCGGGGCCTCCGTCGGCGCGATGGCCGGGGCTGCGGACGCTACGGCATACGCGGTGACGGCCGGCACCGGCGACCTGCTGAAGGTCGCCAACTCGGGTGCGGGCACCAGCGTCACGTACGACATCGTCATCATCGGCTCCAGCGCGTAAGGGGGGTGCCCGGTGGCCAGGGTCTACGCAACACCGGTGGAGTACGAGGCGTTCACCGGGCAGCCCGCCCCGGCGAACGCGGCCCGGCTGCTGGCGCGGGCGTCGCGGTTCGTTGACCGGGCGATGCGGGCCGCGCTGTACGACACGGACGCGGCCGGCTACCCATCCGACACGGATGTGCGGGTCGCGTTCCGGGATGCGGCGTCGACGCAGGTCAGTGTGTGGGCGAAGCGGGACGCGGCGGCGGACGGCACGGGCGGGGACCTGGCGGCCAGCCCGTGGACGTCCGTCAAGGCGGGTGACCTCAGCTTCTCCCGGGATTCCGCACCAGCGGCGTCCGACGAGGACACCGAGCTGTGTGCCGAGGCCGCCGAGATCCTCGACGCTCTCGGCCTCTGCCGGGCGGTGTGGAGCTGGTGAGGGCGCCCGCGTTCCTGTGGCGTCACACGGTCACGGTGGAGCCGTACCTCGGCGTCGGCCCCACTGGGGCGGTGTACGGGCCGCCTGTCGCGGTGCGCGGTCTACTGCGACGGAAAACCCGTCTCGTGCGGAGCCCGGGAGGTGACGAGGTGACGTCCGGGTCCACCCTCTACGCCCCGTCCACCACCGTGGCGCCCGCCAAGTCCCGCGTCACGCTGCCGGATGGCCGCAAGACGGTGGTCATCACGGCGGAGTCGCTGGACGGCGGCGGACTGCCCACACCCGATCATCTGGAGGTGGCATTGCAGTGACGCAGTACGCGCGCATGTCCTGGCAGGGCGGCAGGCTGTGGGGAAGCCGCGGCCGCCGCCTTGCCTCCGAGGGGCTTCAGCGGGCGCTGGAGCACACCCTCGGTGAGGCCAAGAAGCTTGTCCCGCTGGAGGAAGGCACGCTGGAGCGCTCCGGCCAGGTCAACGTGGACGGGCTGAACGGCAACATCACCTTCGACACGGTGTACGCGGTCCGCCAGCACGAAGAGATGGACTGGAAGCACCTCCCCGGGCGCCAGGCCAAGTACCTGGAGCAGCCGATGAACACGGAGCGCACGGTGATGCTGGAGCTGATGGCCGTCGGCCTGCGCCGCTGGCTCCGCGGCTAACCCACCCCACCCCACCCCAAGCCCCGCCACTGTGCGGGGCTTTCGCATGTCCGGAGGTGCCCGTGGGCTACACCAGCAACCTCCTCGACGGCCTCGCCGCGCTCATCGCCGACTCCGGTCTCGGTGTCTACCGGCCGGGCGGCATCTACACGGCGGAGGAGACCGGGATCTTCCTCACGGTCATGCCCGACGCCCCGGACCGGGTCCTGTGCCTGACGACGTACCCGGTCGAGGACACCGACCTGCCCGACGCCATCACCGGCATCCAGATCCGCATGCGCGCCGGCCCCGATCCGACCGATGTCACCGGCCTCGCGGACGGCGTCTTCGATCTGCTCCACAACCACCGGGGCCTGGTCCTCGGCGGTGTCCATGTGGGCCTGATCTGGCGCCGGTCGCAGGCACTCATGGGCCAGGACGAGCACGGGCGCCTGGAGCTGGCCGCCAACTACTACGCGCGCACGACGCGCCCCTCATCCCACCTGTACGAGTAGGAGGACCGCGTCATGTCGACGCCGACCGAAACCGTCCTTGCCCGCCGCTGGCGGCTGGAGATCAACATGGGCACCGTTGCCGTGCCGGACTGGCAGCTCTGCCCGGCCATCACCGAATTTTCGTGGACGGCCGAGCCGAATCACGAGGAATCCACCACGTACGACACCGACGGCTGGACGGAGAGCACGAAGACCGCCCAGTCCTGGGAGGTCGAGGCCACCTTCAACCGCAAGGCCACCCCGGACTCCACGGCGTACAGCCCGGTGCACGAGAAGATCCGCGCGGCGTGGCTTGCGTACGGCGAGGCCCACCAGGTCCACATGCGGTGGATGGACCGCAACGGCCTGCCGGAGGCGTACGAGGGCTTCGGACTGCCGAACTGGGAGCCGCAGGGCGGCGAGTCCAGTGACCTGGACCAGGTGCAGGTGACCTGGACCGGCACGGGCCCGCTCACCGAGATCCCGAACCCGATGGCCGCCTGATGGCCCGCCAGTTCGCAGCTGTAGACCAGCTGCTCGACGACGCTCTGGAACTGCCCGTCCCGGGCAAGGACGGCGTTACTCGTACGTACCGGATCGAAGCCCCGACCGCCGACCAGGGCCTGCGCATCCAGCGCCTGATGACCAGCGCGACGCGCATGGTCGAGACGGGCGAGGAGATCGACACCGAGGCCCTCGACGACGCACAGGAGCTGGACCTGTACCGGGCTGCTCTCGGCTCCGCGTACGACGCGCTGTGCGCCGAGGTCGACTGGGCCTGGCTCAAGCACACCGCGCTCACGGCCGTGTTCTGGGTCGTGGCCGACGCCGAGACCGCCGAACGCTACTGGGCGGCGGGTGGTGACCCGGAAAAGGTGGCCCCGGCGCAGAACCGGCAGCAGCGCCGAGCCGGGGCCTCATCGGCTGTGGAGAGCAAGACCCCGCGACGGGCCTCTACGAGTGGTACGAGTACCCGCCCGGCCAAGCCCCGCAAGAGCAAGGCCGCGAAGGGCTGACGTGGCCCGCGCTCCTGGAGCAGTGGCCCCTGATCGAGACCGACCTCCACCAGGTCTACGGCCTGGACGTCGGCGGTGGCCTCCTCCATGAGCGCACCTGGCGCTGGCTAAAAGTTCGCATCCTCGGCCTCCTCTCGGCCGAATGCCGCCTGCAACGGCACTTCGCACCTCCCGAACCGAAACCGAAGGGGGTGCGACGTGGCGCTTAACCTCGGCGAGCTCGTGGCTGGCATCCGGGCCGATGACTCCGGTTGGCGGCACGGCCTCCAGGAAGCACAGATCAGGCTGGCCGGGTTCACGCGCATGGCCGACGGCTCGCTCCGCGACATGCACAACAACGTCGTGGAGCAGTCGGACGCGATGGGGCAGACCCTCGGTGCGCGCATCGGGCGCGGTGCCCGCACAGCAGTGACGGAACTCCGCAAGGTCGGCCCGGCAGCAGCCGGCGTCGCTGCGGGGATACCTGCTGTTGCTGCGGCGACGGCGGCGCTGGGGGGCCTCGCTGCGGGTGCCGCCGCTGCGGGCCTGGCGGTCAAAGCATTCAGCCTCGCTGCTGGCCCCCAGCTGGAACTGATGAAGGAGTCGGCCACGGCGGCGGACTCCCTGGCCAAGGCGCAGGAGGAAGAGGCACGCAAGGCCGCCCTGGCCGCGAAGCTGAAGAAGGAGGGCTCCGACCTCGCCACGAAGGCCGAGAAGGCGTACCAGGCGTCTCGACTGAAGACGAAGGACGCGGAGGCGGCGTACCAGCAGCAGACCAAGGGTATGCCGGCCGCCACGGCGGAGGCTGCGCTGGCGCAAGCGCGGCTGAAGACCGCGCATGAGGAGTGGTCCGCGAGCCTCGCGGGCAGCACGATGCCCGTTTTCACCAAGGGCATGGAGACTCTGCGCGGGCTGCTTCCGATGCTGACGCCGTTCGTCGATGCTGCGGCAACCTCGTTCGGGAACCTCCTCGACAAGGTCGCGGCCGGCGTGAAGTCGGCGGGGTTCAAGGAATGGGCCGACGATATGGCGGCGGCTTCGGGCCCGGCGCTGACCGACTTCCTCACCATCATCGGGAATCTGGCCCGAGGCTTCGGGTCCCTGCTTCAGGCGTTCCTCCCGGCGAGCGCCGGGGTGACCGGCGGTCTGGTGTCCATGACCGGGGCGTTCGCCACCTGGGCATCCTCCCTCAAGGGCAGTGCTGGGTTCGATCAGTTCCTGGCTCTGGCCCGTGAGGGTGGAACGCTCCTCGGCACCCTGGCCCGGGCCGCTCTCAGCGTTTTGATCGCGTTCGGCCCGCTGATCGGCATCACGACGATGCTCGCCCTCAAGCTGGCGGAGATCGTCAACGCCCTGCCCCCCGAGGTGATGAACGGATTGGCGATGGGCATCGCCGCCATCGTCATCGCCATGAAGCTGTGGGCGCTCTGGGGCGGCCTGGTGGCCACGGCGACGAAGATCTGGGCCGCCGCGACGTGGCTGATGAACACGGCGCTCCTGGCGAACCCGATCACCTGGATCATCCTGGCGATCGTCGCCCTGATAGCGATCGTCGTCCTGATCGCGACCAAGACCACGTGGTTCCAGCAGCTGTGGGACAAGGCCTGGGCACAGACCAAGGTGATCGTCACGGCTGCCGTCAAGGGCATCCTGATCGCCGTCGCATGGCTCAAGTCACTCCCCGGGAAGATCGCAACCTGGTTCGGCCAGGCAAAGGACTGGGCCGTCAAGAAAATGCTCCAGCTCGTCGCGTGGCTGGTCGGCCTCCCGAAACGCGCGTACAACGCGGTCAGCAATCTGGGCGCCCAGCTCCGCACGGCCGCGAACCTCGGTTTCCAGCGCTTCCGTGACGCTGCGGCCACCAAGGTCGCCAGCTTCATCACGTGGGTGCGGGGCATGCCCGGCCGTATCGCGGCCGGTATCGGCAGCCTCGGATCGCTGCTCTACAACAAGGGCATGGACGTCGTGACCGGCCTCTGGCGCGGCATCCAGTCCATGGGCGGATGGATCCGGGGCCAGCTGATGTCGTGGGCCCGCTCCATGATCCCGGGGCCGATCGCCAAGGCCCTCGGGATCGCGTCGCCCTCGAAGGTGACCACGGAGCAGGGCCGGTGGATCGCCCGCGGCCTCATCGCGGGCATGACCGGCTCCTCCAAGCAGGTGCGGTCCGCGTCGCAGAAGCTCGCGGACATCGTGCGCGACCGGCTCGCTCCCGGCAAGCGCCGCTCCACCGCGCTCAGCCGGATCAACACGGACACCCGTGCCCTGCTCCGGCTCGCTGGGAAGGAGACCACGCTCGCCGCGCGGATGAAGACGGCCAGCAAGGCGTACGCGGATCTGATCAAGGCGCGGGACAAGCTGGCCAAGGACGTCCGCGAGGGGGTGCTGTCCGGGGCCAACATCACGCAGAACGACTCCGGGGGGCCAGTCACTGGGCAGAGCATCCTCTCCGGGCTCATCGGCGACGTCGGCCAGGCGCAGACGTTCGCGAAGAACCTGGCGGCCCTGAAGAAGAAGGGCGTCTCGGCCGACCTGATCGCGCAAATCGCGCAGGCCGGCGTCGCGGGCGGGTCCGCGGCGGCGCAGGCACTCGCCACGGCGGACAAGGGCACGATCCGGCAGATCAACGCCCAGCAGCAGCTGCTGAAGACCGCAGCCGAGCAGGCCGGGTCGGTCGCGGGCAATTCCATGTACGGGACTGGCATTCAGGCCGCGAAGGGTCTGATCAGTGGTCTCAAGTCGCAACAGTCGGCGATCGAAAAGCAGATGCTCTCGATCGCCCAAGGCATGTCCAAGGCGATCCGCAAGGCCCTCGGGATCAAGAGCCCGTCGCGGGTGATGGCCAATCAGGTAGGGCGTCACATCCCCGCCGGGATCGTGGCGGGAATCCGGTCCGGACAGTCCGCCGTGGACAAGACGATGTCCGGACTCGTGTCCGCGCCCCGCCCCGGGCAGAGCGGTATTTCTGCTGGTGGGGGCCTGTCCGGACACCGGTCCGGACAGGGCGTGACCACTGTCCGCATCGAGCTGTCCGGGCCCGAGGAGGTCAAGCGGCTCATCCGCACCATCGTCAAGACGGACGGCCGCGGTTCTGTTCAGACCGCATTCGGCCGCTGAGGAAAGGAGGTAGCCGTGGCGTTCCCCGAGACCCCGCTCGGCACGAAGATAGAGCTCCAGGTGGGCGGGGTGTGGACTGACGTCACCGGGGACGTCCGGCTGTCCGACGTCATCACGCACAGCCGGGGCCGGCCGGACCAGGGGGTGCGCACGGACCCAGCGTCCTGCTCGCTGACGCTCAACAACCTGGACGGCAAGTACAGCCCGCGGAACCCCTTGTCGCCGTACTACGGGCTGATCGGCCGCAACAGCCCGGTGCGGGTCTCGGTGCCCGGCACGGAGTCGTATCTCGCGCTCACCGGCCAGGCCGCCGACATCGCGTCCACCCCGGACGCAGCGGCCCTCGACATCACCGGGGACCTGGACGTGCGCGTCGAGGTCTCCGCCGACCTGGGCGAGGTCAAAACACAGATCCTCGCGGGGAAGTGGCGGACGGACGGCGCTCAGCGGTCGTGGATGCTGTACGTCGAATCCGGGAACCTGTGGCTCCGCTGGTCTGCCGACGGCGCAGTGTCGGTGGCTGGCGGCCGCGCTCTGCCCGCACTGCCGCGCCGGGCTGCGCTACGCGCCACTCTGGACGTCGACAACGGCAGCGGCGGCCACACGGTCCGCCTGTACTGGGCCGCGTCTCTCGCTGGGCCGTGGACGCAGGTCGGCGCGGATGTGACCGGTGTCGTCGTGACGAGCGTTTTCAACTCGTCGGCGCCGCTGGAGCTGGCCCCGTCCACGTTCACGGTCACTCCGCCGTGGCTGCCCCCGGCCGGGCGGGTGCACCGCGCCGAGGTCCGGTCGGGCATCGGCGGGACCGTCGTAGCGAACCCAGATTTCCGCGCCTTGGCCCCGGGCACCACGAGCTTCGCAGACAGCACCGGCAAAACCTGGACGCTGTCCGGCGCCGCCGAGATCACGACCCGCGAGGCCCGCTTCATGGGGGAGATCTCGTCCTGGCCGCCGAAGTGGGCGGTCTCGGGGCAGGCCGCGTGGGTGCCCGTCGAAGCCGCGGGGATCCTCCGCCGCTACGGGCAGGGCACCAAGGCTCTGGAGTCGACGCTCCGGCGACGTGTCCCGGCCGGGGGCCCGGCGGCGTACTGGCCGATGGAGGAAGACCGCGACGCCACACAGTCCTACTCACCCATCGCTGGCGTGACGCCTCTCAAGGTGAGCGGTGTCGAATTCGCGGCGAACGACACGCTGTATGGCTCGAAGGCCCTGCCTGCCGTGAAGGCCGGCGCGACCATCGCGGGCCAGATTCCCAGGACGCTCGCTACGGCCGGGTGGCATGTCGAGGCCGTCTACAACCTGCCGACTCTGCCGCCCACGCTGGAGCAGGTCCTGCGGGTGAAGGTGGCCGGGACCGGGGCCGCCGGCATGGGCTCGGTCGTGGTCTCGGTCAGTGTGTCGGCGGTCCGGGTGGAAATCCGTGATATCGACGACGCGATGATCGCGTTCGGGGATTTCACGGATGCCGAAGCGATCGCGGATTTTGCAGGAGGCGTCTGGAATCGCCTTCAGATCTTCACTGCGGTCTCTGGCGATCAGACGTACGTGGCCGCCGCCTGGCGCGACGTGGTCGCCAACAGCTACTGGTACGCGCGGAGGTCCTACACCGGCGCCCCGGGCCGGGCCACAGCAGTCTCAGCAACCTGGGGTGCTGCCCTGGACGGCATGTCGATCGGGCACATTGCCGCCTGGAACGGCGTCACGGGCACGGTCACCCCGCCCGCCGCCGGCGTCACCACGTACGAGACCGCCGACTCCGGTTTCGCTGGGGAGACCACGATCAACCGGCTGCGGCGGCTGGCCCTCGAGGAGAGCCTCCCGCTCGTCATCCACGACGGGGACACGACCGTCGGTGCCGAGCGGATGGGCCCGCAGCGGTCGGCGACCATTCTGAGCCTGCTGGAGGAGAGCGCTGAGGCGGACGGCGGGATCCTCTACGAGGACCGCGAGCGGCTCGGCCTGCGCTACCAGGACCGGGCCAGCCTCTACAACCAGACTCCGGCCCTCGTACTGGACTACACAGCGGGCGAGGTGGCGCCGCCGCTGGAGCCCGTCGAGGACGACACGGACCTGCGCAACGACGTCACGGTCACCCGCACAGGCGGCTCATCCGGCCGGGTGGTCCTCGATGACGGGCCGCTGTCCGTACAGGATCCGCCGGACGGTGCCGGACGCTACGACGAGAGCGTCACCCTGAATCTGTACTCCGATGACCAGCCGGAGCAGATCGCCGGGTGGCGTCTGTACCTGGGCACCGTCGATGGGGTGCGGGTCCCGTCGGTGCGGATCCTGCTGCACAAGGTCCCGCACCTCGTCGCGGATGTGCTGCGGCTGCGCGAGGGTGACCTCCTGCGCATCCTCAACCCCCCGCTCTGGGTGGGCGCGGACGTCCTCGACCTGATCGTCGAGGGTTACGCCGAGGAGATCGGCGTACGCACGTGGGAGATCACATTCAACTGCTCGCCGGGTGGGCCGTGGACGATCGGCGTGGTCGGTGATCCGGTGCTCGGCCGGGCGGACACCGACGGCTCCGAACTGGCCACCGCGATCTCCTCTTCGGCCACCACCCTCGTCGTGGCCTCCACGGCCGAGCCCGAGTGGACTGCTGACCTGACCGACCTGCCGCTCACGGTCCGTGTGGGTGGGGAGACCATGACGGTCACGGACATCACCGGCCAGCTCGGCGACCGCTTCGAGCGGTCCGTCACCAGCGGATGGGGCACCGCCACCTCCGGCCAGGCATGGACCACAAGCGGCGGATCCGCTGCCGACTACTCAGTACAGGGAGGGTGACGTGGCCGACCTGTACGCCACCTACGCCGAACTCGCGGCCGCCGAGGACGAGGGCGTCGACTACTCCCGCACCGCGATCACCCCGACCGGTGCCACGTGGGCGGCCATAGCGATCCACGGCGGCGGGATTGAAGGCGGCTCCGGAGAGATGGCCCGCGAGGTGTCGGCGGGCGGCACGCGCATGGCGTTCTACGAGTTCGCTGGTCTGAAGAGCAGCGGCAATGTGGACCTGCACATCACGTCGACCAATTTCGACGAGCCGCAGGGCGTCGCACTCGTCGCCGGGGTCCGGCGCTGCCTGTCCTTCCACGGATACGTCGGCACGGTGGGTGTGCCTGAGACCGCAATCGGCGGCCTGGACAGCGCTCTCGTCGCCAGCGTGACCACTGCCCTGCGCGCGGTCGGCTTCACGGTCGTGACGGCGCCCAGTGAGATCGCGGGCACGGACCCTGCGAACATCTGCAACGAGACGTCCACCGGCGCCGGTGTGCAGCTGGAGCTGTCCCGCGCGCAGCGCGACGCCTTCTTCCCCGACGGGCAGAACACGCGGACGGTCCGGGAGTCGGGGGCGCGCACCGAGGAGTTCTACCGGTACGCGTCCGCGATCCGGGCCGCCTACCTCGGCCGGGGCCTCGTGTCCATGGGCAGCGTCAACAGCAGCCGGTGGACGTTTCTGCCGGCCCCGTCGGCGGACGTGGACGTGTCGGCGACTGTCGCCACCGGCTCTCTCGCGGCGGGCGGCGGGCAGTTCCTCGCCCTCGTCGCCCGGGCGGCCGACACCAGCAACTGCTACCTCGCGCGGCTGGAGTTCAGTCCCACGCAGACGGTCATCCTGACCCTCCGCAAACGGGTCGCGGGTACCGAGTCGCTCCTGGTCCAGCACACCACTTCCCTGACCCACACCGTGGGTGGTCGGATCGCCGTCCGGCTCCAAGCGGCCGGGACGACCCTGCGCGCGAAGGCCTGGGCCGCAGGCAGCGCCGAGCCGTTGGACTGGCAGCTGACGACCACCGATACGTCGTTGAGCGCAGCTGGGCAGATCGGTACGCGGATGATCCTGTCCAGCGCGTACACGGGCGCGCTGCCGGTGGTCGCGTCCTGGGGGGAGTTCACGCTGCGGGGCAGCCCGCAGACCATGCGTGTCATCCGGTCCGTGAACGGGATCGCGAAGTCGCACCTGGCCGGCACGGACGTCCGGCTTGCTCAGCCCACCATCGTCGCCCTGTAGGAGGCCCGCATGACGCAATGGCTTGCCGGAATGCGGATCACCGCCGGACGGCTACGCACCGACACCCCGACCGTCACCGCCACGGGCCTCACCGTGGCTTCGGGTTTTGCCCTCACGGATTTTCGGGGCTCCCGGTCAGGCAACGTGATTGTGCTGGACATGTACATCCAGCGGACCGGGGCCGCCCTTACCCTCACCTCCGGCAATCTCGTGGACACCGAGATCTGCACCGCCCCGGACGGCTGGCGGCCCACTCAGGGGACGATCAATGGGTTCTGGGACGACGGGATCGTGTCGGGCGGCTTTGTGATCGGGACGGACGGCAAATGCACGCTGCGTACCGCGACGGGTGACATTGCCACCAGCCGCAACCTGCGCCTGCACATTTCATTCATCGTCGAGTAACTCGCCCATTCCCCCGAGCCCCGAGCCTTCCGGCCGGGGCTTTTCTCATGCCCTGGAGGGGTCCATGAAGTTCGTTCCGCGCTCCCAGTGGGGCGCGCCCGCCGCATCCCCCGCGTCCGCTCTCACCAGCGCCCGGGGCGTCAAGTACCACTACCTCGGCACCGAGTACACGAGCCGCCCGCACGACAAGTGCGACGACTACGTGCGCAGCATCCGTGCCGCCCACCTCGCCAACAAGGCTGAGGGGTACGTCGACATTGCGTACAACCTCCTCGTCTGCGAACACGGGGCCGTGTACGAGGGCCGCGGGGCCCGCAAGCGCTCCGGCGCCAACGGCACCGGGCCGCTGAACAGCCAGGACTACGCGATCTGCGCGCTCCTCGCGAAGAAGGGCGGCGGCCTCGACGAGCCGCCGGAGGCGATGCTCCACGGCCTGGTCGATGCCCGCGAGTACCTGCGCGAGCGCGGCGCCGGCGCATGGATCGGCGGGCACCGTGACGGGCACCCGACGACGTGCCCGGGCGACGCCCTGTACGACTGGGTCAAGCGCGGTGCGCCCCGCCCGGCCGACAGCGACGAGCCGACTCCCCCGCCGCCGCCCGGTGTCAAGAAGCCGAGCGTGGACCTGTCCCGGCTCGTGGCCGCGGCGAAGTCGGACCCGCCGAAGCGCGGGACGCCCATCAGCTACTACGGCGTGAAGACCGTGGAGACCGCGCTCGTCGCCGAGGGCCTGCTGTCCCGCGAGGTCGCGGATGGGCACTACGGCACGGCCACGATCACCGCGTACGCCGCGTGGCAGCGCCGCCTCGGCTACTCGGGCAAGGACGCCGACGGCGTACCCGGCACCGAGTCCCTGAAGAAGCTCGGCGCCCGCCGCGGCTTCACCGTCACCGCCTGACTCACAGAAACGGAACCGAATATGACCACAGCAGCATTCTGGAAGGCCACGTTCGAGCGCATGATCCGGACCTTCGCGCAGGCCGTGCTCGGCGTCATCAGCGCCGACGGGCTCGGGCTGCTCGACGTCGAGTGGGGCGCGGCGCTGTCCGTCGGCGGGCTCGCCGCCGTCCTCGCGCTGCTCACCGCGATCGTCACCAGCGGCGGCACCGTCGGCCCCGGCATCACCGAGACCGTCGCCACCCCGACGACCCCGCGCGGCCCGACCTCCATCTGATCGACCACAGCACAGGAGGACACTCGCGTGGACGCTGCGACGCTCAGCGCGATCGGCGTGATCGTCGTCGGGCTCGCAGCGGCCGGGGGCGCCTGGATCGGGAAGCGTGGCGAGAATCGAGCCGCCCATCAAGGTGTGGTCCTCACCGGCTACGGCGGGCTCGTGAACGAGCTGCAAGAGGAACGCGCGGACCTGCGCGAGAAACTCACCGCGGCCTACGCCGAACTGGCGGGCGAGCGTGCCGACAAGGCCGCCTTGCAGGCACAGATCGCCACGTTGCAGGCAGAGATCGCCACCCGTGACCGACAGATCGCCAACCTAGGAGGGCCCTCGCTGTGACCCGTAGGCACCGCACCGAGGGCATCCTGGCCCGTCGTTGGCGTTCGCTCGCCGTGACCGGTGTACTCGCCGTCCTGGCTGGAGCGATCGTCCTTGTCTGGCTGAGGCTCGATACCGAGTCTCGCCGTGTCGACGCGGAGGCTCGGCGTACGCAGCGAGTTGCCGCCGAGGCGGACCGCAGAGGCGACGCGGTGTCGACCTTGGCGGGTGACGTAAGGATTCTGCGCGCGCAGATTCAGGCGCGTGGTGGGACGCCGGCGGTTCCGGATCCAGCGGCCGCCGTGGAGGATTTGCCGGACCGTGCCGAGGTGCCGGTGCCCATCCCCGGGCCGAAGGGCGACACCGGTCCACCAGGCAAGCCGGGACGTGATGGGGCGGACGGCTCTGCGGGCGACGATGGGGCGAGCGGTTCGGACGGCACACCCGGCCAGCCCGGCTCCGACGGCCAGACCGGTGCCGAGGGTCCGGTCGGTCCCACTGGTCCGGTCGGCCCGCAGGGACCAGAGGGACCGGAGGGACCGAAGGGCCCACAAGGCGAGCAGGGAGAAAAGGGCGAGCAGGGCGACCGCGGCGAACAGGGCGAGCGCGGCCCCGCCGGTCCGACTGGTCAGGCCTGCGAGGACGGCTACTCCTGGCAGACACCCTCGTACGACCCGGACGCGCGGGTCTGCCGCCGCGACGGGGCCCCTCCGCCGCCGGAAGAGCCGAACCCCACACCGACCGTGCTCGGTCTGCCGACCGACCGACGACGCTCGTAGGAGACCCGCATGCCGTTCCCACCTGGTGTTCAGACGGTCACCCTCACCGGCCATCAGACCCGCGCCGACGGCAACGGCGTTCCGCTGCCGCTGCGCATCCGCCCGGTCCCCATGCGGATCGTCTCCACTACTCACGATGTAGTCGTGAAGGGCGACGAGCCCGTGGTAGTCACCCCGGATGCTGATGGTGAGTGGTCGGTGGCCCTGGTGGCGACGGACGCGGTCGGTTTCGACCCGACGGGGTGGACGTATCACGTCGGCTCGGGCCACGACTCCTGGCACATTTCGCTGCCGGCCGCGCTCGGGACGGTCGACCTATCCGATCTGATCGACGCGGGCGCTGATGGGGGCCAGTACGTGCTCGTGCCGGGGCCGCTCGGCCCCGCGGGACCGAGCGCGTATCAGGTCGCAGTGAGCAATGGCTTCTTGGGCACCGAGACGGAGTGGCTGGCTTCGCTCCAGACGGATGCGCAGGCGTACACCACGGCGGCGGTATCCACGCACACCACGGCGACCGACCCGCACGGCGACCGGGCGTGGGCCGACAACAAGTTCGCCACCGCCCTGGACCTCACCACACTCAACGGCACCGTCAATACGATCGACGGGTACCTCAACGACTGCCTCACCAGGGTCGCGGCCATCGAGCAGGGCAGCGCCTTCCTGGCCGGCGCGCACTTCACCGCCCCGGTGGACATCGCGAGTGGCGGGCTCGCCGCGCTGCGCTTCGTCGGCCGGCGCACGGCGTCCGGCCCGCCTGCCACGGGCACGTGGGCGGCAGGAGACACCGTCCAGGACGCGGCGGGCGCGTGGTGGCTGTGCACGGCGGCCGGCACGCCCGGCACCTGGGCCAGCCCGCTCACGGCCCTTCTGCCGCTGTCGGGCGGGACCTTGACCGGGACGGTCACCAGCAACGCCGCTGGGGCGACCAGCACAGCGTTCGGGGGCGGGGTCGCCAGCGACACCTTCGATCGCTGGCGCATCCTGGCGAACGGCACCGTGGAGACGGGCCCCGGCAACGCCGCGCGGGACACGAACTGGCGGCGGTCGGCCCCTAACGAGTGGACGACGGACGACTCGGTGATCGTGTCCCTCATGCTGCGGCACCTCGGCAGCACTCTCGGGTTCTATGGAGCCGCGGCTACGACCAAGCCGACCGTGAGCGGCGCCAAGGGCGGGAATGCCGCGCTCGCGTCGCTGATTACCGCGTTGGCCACCCTCGGACTGATCGCGGACAGCACAACAGCCTGACCACCACGCCCCCTGTTCTCCCTCCGGGGAGGGCAGGGGGCGCTTCCGTGCGTCTGGGGTGGGATCACTCAGACGCAGTAGGCCCAGCAGACCCCCTGCCGCCCGCCTCGCACCGGGCGTAGCGTGGACACCCAATCCTCTGGCGGGGGTACACATGAACACGACCATCGGCGACCGCATCCGCAGTTTGCGGGAGTTCCGCGACGTCACCCAGGAGCAGCTTGCCCAGCGCGCCGGCGTCAGCGTGGACACCGTCCGCAAGCTGGAGCAGGGCATCCGGCAGTCCGCGCGCATCAACACGCTGAGGGCGCTCGCGCGCGCCCTCGACGTGCAGCTGGAGCGCCTGGTAGGACAGCCCACCGTGACCCAAGAGCTATCGGACGACGGCGGCCTCCTCGCCCTGCGCGACGCGATCCAGGACGTCGGCGCCCTCCCCGGCGTCCTCGCCGACGATGACGTGGAGGACCCGCCGGACCCGGAGGCATGGGCAGCGGACGTGAAAGCGGCCACGAGCATGTACTGGCGGGGCGGCTACTCCGAGCTGTCCAGCGTGCTGCCGCTCCTCCTCCGCGACGGGCAGGCCGTCACCCGCCAGCACGACGAAGAGCCGGTGTGGCAGCAGCTCGCCCTCGCCTACCAGCTCGCGGCGTCGCTGGCGACGCAGGCCGGTCACAGTGACTGGGCTTTCGCTGCGGTGGAGAAGCAGCTCGCCGCGGCGGAGAAGGCGTCCGATCCGCTCATGTCTGGCATGGGCGTCTCCACCCTGTCGTGGGTGCTGCTGCGGCAGGGCCGGTGGGAGCAGGCGCAGGCCGTCGCGGAGAAGAAGGCGGACGCTCTGGAGCCCAGCTTCCGCCGGTCGTCGCCGTCGCAGTGGGCGGTGTACGGCAATCTGTTGATCGCTGCTGCGACGCCGGCGGCGCGGCGGGACCAGCGCGACGAAGCCGAGCAGCTCCTCACGTTCGCCGAGTCTGCCGCCGTGCGCAGTGGTCCGCAGCGGATATACGGCAGTGCGTTCTCTGTGACGGACGTGCGGACCCAGCAGGTGAACGTGGCTCTGGCCGGGCAGGAGAGCAAGCCGGGCAAGGCCCTGGAGCTGGCGAAGCGGGTGGACTTGGGCGCGATCACCCGGCCCGTGCACGCCGCGTCTCACCGCGTCGACGTCGCGCAGGCCCGCTACCAGACCGGCGACCTCGACGGGGCCCTGGCCGATCTGCTGGAGGTGGAGGAGCAGCAGCCGGAGTGGATCCGTTTCCAGACCCTGGCTGCGGCCACGGTGCGGGAGATGCTGGAGGCGGAGCGCCGCCGGAACGCGCCGCTGCGGGGGCTCGCGTCGCGCCTCGGGGTCGACCCGACCTTGTAGGCGGGTAGGACAACTCGTCCTACCCGGGGCAGAATTGACGGGCCGACTGGTGCACTACGTCACTGGGCTGTGATCGCGCGCTTTCGTAGCGTGATGGGCATGAGGCGGCACCGGCCCCACTCCGCCAGAGACAGGCCGGTGCCGCTCCCATCGCAGCCGAGGGAGCGGATCGTGAGCACCGTTGTCAGGGACCTACCCCCCATCGAGACTTTGTCTCAGCACCAGCAGCGCGGCATGGACTGCGTATGGTGCGGCATCACGCTCACGCCGGCCACGGCCGTGGACCTCGGCCCGCGCAAGATCAAGCGCCTCGACTGCGTCACCCAGTGGTACCCCCGCGCCTGCACCACCCACGGCGACAAGGCGACCCAGTGATCTGCGGACGCTGCGACCAGCCGATCAAGCCGGGCGAGCCGTCCACCTCACACGAGGTCCACGCCGCGTCCGGCGCCGGCGCCACCGTGCACCGGCACCTGGTCTGCCCTCCGGGGCGCCGGTCCCGCTAAGCCCCCACTGCCCGCTTCTCGCCCGCACCTCGCGGCGACTCACGCCCCACCTAGACTGGGCCGGCCGCCACGGAAGGAAATGATCACAAATGCGCCTGGATACATTCCACCAGTTCGCCCTCGAAGCCCTCGCCAAGGCCCCCGACGTGCAGTCCGCTGACGCATGGCAGGGCGAGGCCGAGCACCTGCGCGGGGTGCACGTCACCTTCGCCACGGGCGCGCAGCTGTGGCTCGGCATCACCGCGGCCGCCGCCCCCGGCGACAAGTGGGAAGGCGACGAGATCCCGGTCGAAGGGGACGCGCCGGCCGAGGTCCACTACCCCGACCTGTACGAGGGCGGCAAGGTCACCCCCGCCCGCGCTCAGGAGTACCTCGCCGCCGCGATCACCAACGCAGGCAGCCGCGAAATCGCGCAGGTCTACGGCTACGACTCCGCCAGCCAGAACCCCGGTTTCGGCGTGATTTTCCACAGCGGGGCGAGGGCTTTCTGCCTGTTCCACCACACCGCCCGCCCCGGCCAGGCCCTCGGCGGCCGCGCGTTCAACTTGCAGGCCGCCGTCTGAAACTCCCGCCCTCACGTGGGGCGGGTGGCACCACCTCTGTCAGCACCACTCCCACCAGGAGGTCTGATATGTGCACCACGTCTAACCGATTCGACCCCGGCCAGGTCGCCGGCAACTGCCCCGTCTGCGGCGCAGGCGTCGGCTCGGAGCCCGGCACGCCGACCACGGCCCACCAGGTGAACGGCACGGGCACAGAGATGTGCTCCGGATCGGGCGCGCCCGCCCAGTAGGACCCGCGAGACCGGCCCGGCCGCCTGCTTCCCCCGAAGTGGGTGGCCGGGTCTCTTCACTGCCGTACGAGGTCGGCGAGCGGTACACCGATCGCGTCGGCGATGAGGATCAGGGAGTCGACCAGCGCGGCTGAGTGGCCCTGCTCGATCCGGTTGTACGCCGCCCGGTCCATCCCGGCCCTGGCTGCCACGGTCTCTTGGGTCAGGTTCGCGTAGAGGCGCGCCGCTCGGATCTGGTCCCCGATGGCGCGGCGACGGGCGAGGACCCAGTCGGGCGGTGGGACGGAGCGCGGCACTCGCTCACGTTCGCCGGTTCATGATCGAATGTATGTAGGGCAAAACCTACAGTGCATGATCAAGCAGTAAGCGGGTACCCCAAGCTGCCAGCCCGCCCCCACCGGAATGGCATCGAAGCGGCCAAGTGGCGTACGCGTCTCCGCCATAGGTGGCCGTTAGGCGCCAAGACTCAGTCAAGGCGCCCCGCCCCGCACGCGAAAGCGTGCGGGGCGGTTTACGTTGGACACCAGAAGGCCCCCACCGACATAACCGGTGGGGGCCTTGCCCGTGGCCTCGGCCTCCCCGCCAGAGAGCCACAGGATGCGGGAGGCGCGTCTCAGGCGCGCGTGGGGAGACGGCCTGCCCCTCCCATGGACAGCACTCTACGGCTCTCATGCTGCTGGGCAAGCCCTCTTTCGAGTGATGGACCGGGACCGAAGCTGAGGCGATGTGGCGTCGATGTGGCGTCGCAGACGAGAAAGGCCCCCCGGTCGATCATGACCGGGGGGCCAATCCTGCCGCTTACCTGCGGCTATTCACTGTGGGCGCGGACGGTTTCGAACCGCCGACATCTGCTTTGTAAGATCCCGTAGACCACCCCCCGAGAACTTCCGAGAGTTTCCGAGACCTTCCGAG
>NZ_JBSFUB010000070.1:0-40788 GCF_053591575.1 Streptomyces altiplanensis
GGTCACGCCCACGTCAGGTGCTCCCGGGTGTGTGCGATCAGGCGGTCGGTGAGCCCCTCGGCGTACTCGAACTGGCCGATCAGGGGGTGCGCTCACGCCACCGACGCGAGTTCCCGGCGCCGTACCCTCTTGGACTCCGCCAGGGCCTCGGGCGTCAGAACGGGCTGCGGCACCAGAATGCCGCAGCCCGTGCAGACCGGCCCGAACCACGGCTCATGGACCAGCCCCTGCTCCCACACGATCTCGCTCTCCGCGCACACGGGGCAGTTCGCCCCGGGCCCGCTCTCCAGGGCGGAGATCAGGCGGCGCAGTACGTCGCCGAGCGGCGCCACCGGATGGACCGAGGGATCGTCGCACCAGGCCACCCCGCACCCTCCCCAGGTACGGCGGTGCCAGTCGTCGAAGGAGCCGGGCCGCCGCAGCCCGTCGTGCTTCTCGCGCTTGCGGCGCCGGGCGAACTCCGCTTCGTACGCGAGCCAGACGGCCCGCGCCTCCTCCAACTCGTCGAGCGCGGCCACCAGCCGCGCCGGATCGGGCGCCCTGTCCTCGGGGCCGATCATGTGCCGTGAGCACAGATGGTCCCAGGTCGCCCGGTGCCCGTAAGGGGCGAAGCGTTCCAGGCATTTGCGCAGCGAATACCGCCGCAGCGCCAGATCGCACCGCGGGTCGCGCACTTGTCTCGCAAGACTCCGGAAACCGGCCATTGCACTTGCCACCTCCGTCGCTGGTACTTCGGCGTCACAGAGTGGACGTACGGGTGCCCCGTTCGGCTCCATCGAAAATTGAATGGGCGTCATCAGCGGAGAAAAACACCAGAACGGGCCGGCGCACCGGGCCTGCCGTCAGCCCAGTTCGCGCTTCCGCGTCTCCGGCAGAGCCAGCACGCACAGCAGCGACACGACGGCCATGGCGCTGACGTACCAGCCGACCGAGGCCGAACCGAACCCCGCCTGCAGCCGGGTCGCGATCAGCGGGGACACCGCCCCGCCCAGGACGCCGCCCAGGTTGTACGCGAGTGAGGCGCCGGAGTAGCGGACGCGGGCGCCGAACAGTTCGGGCAGGTAGGCGCCCATCGGGCCGTACACCACGCCCATGCAGAACAGCGCGCCGCCGAGCGCCAGCGCGATGAGCACGGGCTCCCCGGTGTCGAGCAGCGGGAAGAGCACCAGGCCCCAGACGACCGCGAGTCCGCTGCCCGCGAGGACCAGCCGGCGCCTGCCCGCCCCGTCCGAGCGGGTGGCGGCCAGCCACGTGCCGGCCGCGAGGAAGAGGCAGGCGACGAGCGACAGGCCCAGCATGGTGCCGCGGTCCAGGCCGAGCGTGGTCGTCGCGTACGCGAGGCAGTAGGTCGTCGCCGTGTAGAAGAGCCCGTACGCGACGATCATGCCGCCCGCGCCCAGCAGCAGCTCCCTGGGGTGGCGCCTGAACACCTCCAGCGCGGGTGCCCTGCTGGCCTCCTGCTGCTCCATGACCCGGGCGAACACCGGGGTTTCGCTGATCTTCAGCCGTACGAACAGGCCGACCGCGACCAGCAGGAACGACAGCAGGAACGGGATCCGCCAGCCCCAGCTCGCGAACGCCCGGTCGTCCAGCGCGGCCGACAGCAGCCAGAAGATGCCGGTCGCCGCGAAGAACCCGACGGAAGGGCCGAGCTGGGGGAAGGCCGCGTAGAGCCCGCGCCGTCCGCGCGGCGCGTGTTCCACGGCGAGCAGCGCGGCCCCGCCCCACTCGCCGCCGAGGCCGATGCCCTGGAGGAAGCGCAGGAAAACGAGCAGCAGGGGCGCCCAGACCCCCAGCGTGCTGTAGCCGGGAAGCAGGCCGACGCACGCGGTGGACAGGCCCATCAGCAGGAGCGAGGCGACCAGTACGGACTTGCGGCCGACGCGGTCGCCGAAGTGACCGAAGACGAGCGACCCGAGGGGGCGGGCGGCGAAGGCGACCGCGTAGGTGGAGAAGGAGGCGAGGGTCGCGTTGAGGGGCGAGAGGTTCGGGAAGAACGCCTCGTTGAGCACGAGCGCGGCGGCCGTGCCGTAGATGTAGAAGTCGTAGAACTCGATGGCGGTCCCGACGAAGCTGGCGACGGCCACCCGGCGCAGACTCTCGGAACTCTCGTCCTCCGAGGGCGCGTCGGGGGCCGGGGCCCGCTTCGTCGCTGTGGTCATGATGTCGTCGGTCACGACCGGCACTTTCACGTTTCGTGTACTGTGCAGTCAATCCGTGGGACGACTGGTCCCGCATGCTGAGACCGGTTGTCAGCGGTACAGCAGGTACTCCCGGCGCACCGAGTCGAACGCCGCGAGACCGGACCGCCAGGCGTCCACCACCTCGTCCGTCCCGGCGCCCGCGTCGATCATCGTGCGGACCCGTGTGCTGCCCGTCAGCTTGTCGATCCAGTTGTCGGCCCGCCACGCGAAGCCGCTCCAGCTCTTCTTCGCCGTCACGAGCAGCGCGATGCCCGTGCGCACCGGGTCGTACGCCTCCCGGTCGTGCACGTGCAGCTGTACGCCGCCGACGGTCTTCCCCTGGAACTTGGAGAACGTCGGCGTGAAGTACGCCTCGCGGAAGTGCACACCGTCCAGCCCGGCGGCGTTCGCGGCCCGGGCCCACCCGTGGCCGACGCCCTCCGCGCCCAGCAGTTCGAAGGGCCGGGTCGTGCCCCGCCCCTCCGACAGGTTCGTGCCCTCGAAGAGGCAGGTGCCGGAGTACACCAGCGCGGTGTCGGGCGTCGGCATGTTGGGGCTCGGCGGCACCCACGGCAGACCGGTCGCGTCGAAGAAGTCGCCGCGCCGCCAGCCCGTCATCCGCACCGTCTCCAGCGCCACGGGCCGCGCCAGGAACTCGCCGTTGAAGAGCCGCGCCAGCTCACCGACCGTCATCCCGTGCGCCTGCGCGATCGGTTCGCGCCCCACGAACGTCGCGAACGCCCTGTCGAGCACGGGCCCGAGCGCGGCGCGCCCCGACACCGGGTTCGGCCGGTCGAGCACCACGAACCGCTTGCCCGCGAGCACGGCGGCCACCATGCAGTCGTACAGCGTCCAGATGTACGTGTAGAAACGCGCGCCCGCGTCCTGGATGTCGAACACGACCGTGTCCACGCCCGACGCCGTGAAGATGTCGGCGAGCGGCTGCCCGCTCTTCACGTACGTGTCGTACACGGGCAGCCCGGTCGCCGGATCGTCGTAGCGCCCCTCGGAGCCGCCCGCCTGCGCGGTGCCGCGAAAACCGTGCTCGGGCCCGAAGACGGCGGTGAGGTTCACCCGGTCGTCGGCGTGCATGACGTCCACGATGTGGCGCAGGTCCGAGGTGACGCCCGTCGGGTTGGTGACGACGCCGACCTTCTGCCCGGCGAGGAGGGCGTACCCGTCGGCCGCCAGCCGGTCGAAGCCGGTGCGCACCCGGAAGCGTCCGGGGCGGCCGGCGGCGGCCGAGGGGGCCGCGGCGGCGAGCGCTCCGGCGGCCCCCGCCGCTCCCGCCGCCCCCGTGGCGGCCAGCAGTCCGCGTCTGGACAGGCTCATTCCCGTACCTCCGTGATCGGCGCCGTCTGTCATGGCCACGCACGCTAGCGCGCGTGGCGGCCCCGGGGAACGAGGCGGGCACGGCGGGTTCGAGCCTCCTCACCCCTTCCGCCGGTCCATACCGACTGGTTAGTCTGCTGAGGTTGTCGGCAGAGAGGCGGGCCTCAGGGATGAGCCAGTTCCAGGACGCGGGAGTCGTCGTCACCGGTGCGGGAGGCGGCATCGGAGCCGCGCTCGCGCGCAGATTCGCGGCCGGGGGCGCACGCGTCGTCGTCAATGACCTCGACGCGCAGAAGATCAAGGCGATCGCCGACGAGACCGGCGCCACCGCCGTCGCGGGCGACGCCTCCGCGATCGTCGAGGAGGCCCGTGAGGCACTCGGCGGCACGGTCGACGTGTACTGCGCCAACGCGGGCCTCGCCTCGCCCGGCGACGCCTTCGCCGACGAGGCGGTCTGGGCCGCGGCCTGGGACGTCAACGTGATGGCCCACGTCAGGGCGGCCAGGGCGCTGCTGCCCGGCTGGCTGGAGCGCGGCAGCGGCCGGTTCGTCTCCACCGTCTCGGCGGCCGGCCTGCTGAGCATGGTCGGCGCGGCCCCGTACAGCGTCAGCAAGCACGGCGCGCTGGCGTTCGCCGAGTGGCTCTCGCTGACCTACCGCCACCGCGGGGTCAAGGTCCACGCGATCTGCCCGCAGGGCGTACGCACCGATATGCTGACCGCCGCGGGCTCGGCCGGCGAACTGGTCCTCGCGCCCACCGCCGTCGAGCCGGAGGACGTCGCCGAGGCGCTCTTCGACGGCATCGAGGCCGACCGTTTCCTGATCCTGCCGCACCCCGAGGTCGCCGGGTACTACCAGGCACGCGCCGGGAGTCCCGACCGCTGGCTGGCCGGCATGAACCACCTGCAGCAGAAGTGGGAAGAGGCCGGCCGATGAGCGGGACGACGAGCGAACAGCCGACGGACGAGCGGACGACGGGGGCGTCGGTCTACGCGGCCAAGCCCTGGATCGCCCAGCTCAGCGAGGCCCAGCGGCGTCCCGTGAACCCGCCGGCCACCCTGCTGCACGCCTTCGCCGACGCGGTGGACCGCGCACCGGACCACCCCGCCCTCGCCTACTTCGACGGCCGGCTGACCTACCGCGAGACCGACGCGCTCTCGGACTCCGTCGCGGGCCACCTGGCGGCCAGGGGCCTGCGGCGCGGCGACCGGGTCGCGGTCATGCTCCAGAACAGCCCGCACTTCGTCCTCGCGCTGCTCGGCGCCTGGAAGGCCGGCGCCACCGTCGTACCCCTCAACCCGATGTACAAGTCGGCCGAGGTCGGCCACGCGCTCGGGGACGCCGGGGCGACCGCGCTGATCTGCTCGGACCGCGCGTGGGAGGCGTACCTGCGCAGCGCCGCCGCGGATTCGCCCGTACGCATCGCCCTCACCGCCTGCGAGCTGGACCTCCAGACCAGGAACGACACCCGGGTCCTGAACTTCGAGCGGGTGGTGCCGCAGGCCCCGGACGCCGACGACCTGGTGACCGTCGCCCGCCAGGGCCTCGCCGCGCCCGCGGACCGCGCACTCACCGCCGGCGACGTGGCGCTGATCAGCTACACCTCGGGCACCAGCGGCACCCCCAAGGGCGCCATGAACACCCACGGCGGGATCATGTACAACGCCGAGCGCCAGCGCACCGGGCACCCGGTGGCCGAGGGTTCGGCGTACTTCGCCCTGGCGCCCCTCTTCCACATCACCGGCATGGTCTGCGAACTGGCCACCTGCACCGCCAACGCCGGCACCCTGGTCCTCGCCTACCGCTTCCATCCGGGCGTCGTCCTCGACGCGTTCACCGAGCACCGCCCCGCCTACACCGTCGGCCCCTCCACCGCCTTCATGGCGCTCGCCGCCACGCCGGGCGTCACCCGCGAGCACTTCGCGTCCTTCCAGGTGATCTCCTCGGGCGGGGCCCCGCTGCCGCCCGCCCTGGTGGAGAAGTTCCGGGCGGGCTTCGGCCCGTACATCCGCAACGGCTACGGACTCACCGAGTGCACCGCGCCCTGCGCGTCCGTGCCGCCCGAGAAGGAGGCCCCGGTCGACCCGGTCTCCGGCACGCTCTCCGTCGGCGTACCGGGTCCCGACACCGTCGTGCGGATCGTCGACGAGAAGGGCGAGGACGTGCCCTTCGGCGAGCAGGGCGAGATCGCCGTCAGCGGCCCGCAGGTGGTCCCCGGCTACTGGCGCCGCCCGGAGGCGAGTGCCGAGGCCTTCCCCGGCGGGGAGCTGCGCACCGGCGACATCGGCTTCATGGACGAGGACGGCTGGCTCTACGTCGTCGACCGGAAGAAGGACATGATCAACGCGTCCGGCTTCAAGGTCTGGCCGCGCGAGGTCGAGGACGTGCTCTACACCCACCCCGCGGTGCGCGAGGCGGCCGTGGTCGGCGTCGCCGACGCGTACCGGGGGGAGAGCGTCAAGGCGTACGTCAGCCTGCGCCCCGGGACCGAGGTGGCGCCGTCGGAGATCTCGGCGTACTGCGAGGAGCGGCTGGCCGCGTACAAGTACCCGCGCGAAGTGGAGATCCTGCCGGAACTCCCCAAGACGACGAGTGGGAAGATCCTCAGGCGGGAACTGCGTTCCCGTTCCTGAACCCTCAACCGGTTGTTTCGACGAAAGGCAGGTGGCGGCAATGGCCAGGACGACGGACGGGAGCGGTGTCCCCGTCCCCCAGCGACTGCTGGCCGCCGCCACCCGCCTGTTCGCCGAGCGCGGCTACGACCGCACGTCGGTGCAGGAGATCGTCGAGGCGGCCGGAGTCACCAAGGGCGCGCTCTACCACTACTTCGGCTCCAAGGACGACCTGCTGCACGAGGTGTACGCCCGTGTCCTGCGCCTCCAGCAGGAGCGCCTCGACGCGTTCGCCGACGCCGAGGCGCCGGTGGAGCAGCGGCTGCGGGACGCGGCGGCGGACGTGGTGGTCACGACCATCGACAACCTGGACGACGCGTCGATCTTCTTCCGCTCCATGCACCACCTGAGCCCGGAGAAGGACAAGCAGGTACGGGCGGAACGCCGCCGCTACCACGAGCGGTTCCGCGCGCTGGTCGAGGAGGGCCAGAAGACGGGCGTCTTCTCCACGGCGACCCCGGCCGACCTGGTGGTGGACTACCACTTCGGCTCGGTCCACCACCTGTCGACGTGGTACCGCCCGGACGGCCCGCTCACGCCGCAGCAGGTGGCGGACCACCTGGCGGACCTGCTGCTGCGGGCGCTGCGGCCGTAGGGACGGCGGGGGCCTTCCCGGCCCGCCCGGGGGCCCGGGGCTCGTCCCGGTCCGGAAGGGGCGGGGACGGGGCAGAAGCCCGCCGCGGGCGCACCGCACGCCCCGCCCCCGCCCGCGGGCCCTACACGTACTTCTTCAGCTCGCGCCGCGCCAGCGACCGCTGGTGCACCTCGTCCGGCCCGTCCGCCAGCTTCAGCGTCCGCGCCCCCGCCCACAGCTCCGCCAGCGGGAAGTCCTGGCTGACCCCGCCCGCGCCGTGCAGCTGCACCGCCTTGTCGAGGATGTCGACGACCGCCCGCGGCGTAGCGATCTTGATCGCCTGGATCTCGGTGTGCGCCCCGCGGTTGCCCACCGTGTCCATCAGCCACGCCGTCTTGAGCACCAGCAGCCGCAGCTGCTCCACCGTCACCCGCGCGTCCGCGATCCAGTTGTGCACGACGCCCTGCTGGGCGAGCGGCTTGCCGAAGGCCGTACGCTCCACCGCCCGGCGGCACATCAGCTCGATCGCCCGCTCCGCCGTGCCGATCAGCCGCATGCAGTGGTGGATCCGGCCGGGGCCGAGGCGGGCCTGGGCGATGGCGAAGCCGCCGCCCTCCTCGCCGACGAGAGCGGACGCGGGCACGCGCGCCCCGTCGAAGACGACCTCGGCGTGACCGCCGTGGTAGTGGTCCTCGTACCCGTACACCTGCATGGCGCGCCGGACCTCGACCCCCGGCGTGTCGCGCGGCACCAGGATCATCGACTGCTGACGGCGGACGTCCGCACCGTCCGGGTCGGTCTTGCCCATCACGATGAAGATCTTGCAGTCCGGGTTCATCGCCCCGGAGATGTACCACTTGCGCCCCGTGACGACGTACTCGTCGCCCTCCCGCTCGATCCGGGTCTCGATGTTCGTGGCGTCCGACGAGGCGACCTCCGGCTCGGTCATCGCGAACGCCGACCGGATCTCGCCCGCGAGGAGCGGCTCCAGCCACTGCTTCTTCTGCTCCTCCGAGGCGAACTGGGCGAGCAGCTCCATGTTCCCGGTGTCCGGAGCCGCGCAGTTGAGGGCCGTCGGCGCCAACTGGGGGCTGCGGCCGGTGATTTCCGCGAGCGGAGCGTACTGGAGGTTGGTCAGCCCGGCGCCGTACTCCGCATCGGGGAGGAAGAGGTTCCACAGGCCCTGCCGACGCGCCTCCGCCTTGAGGTCCTCCACCACCTGCGGGGTGTCCCAGGGCGAGGCGAGCTGCGCGCGCTGCTCGTGGGCGACGGCCTCGGCCGGGTACACGAACTCGTCCATGAAGGCGAGGAGCCTGGCGCGGAGCTCTTCGGTCCGGGCGTCGTATGCGAAATCCATGATGGTGCCTCAGCCTTCCTGGAGGGTGGTCAGACCGTGCTCGATGAAGACGGGCACGAGGTCGCCGATCCGGTCGAAGCCGGCGCCGACGGTCTGCCCGAGCGTGTAGCGGTAGTGGATGCCTTCGAGGATCACGGCGAGCTTGAACCAGGCGAACGCCGTGTACCAGGCGATGCCGGAGGTGTCCCGGCCGGACCCGGCGGCGTACCGCTCGACGATCTCGCGCGCCGACGGGTGGCCCGGGGCGCCGGACGTCGTGGAGACGGGGGAGTCGGGCAGGCCCAGCTCGGAGCTGTACATCACGAGCAGCCCGAGGTCGGTCAGCGGGTCGCCGAGCGTCGACATCTCCCAGTCGAGGACGGCGTTGATCCGGTCGCCCGGTCCGCCGATCAGGACGTTGTCGAGCCGGTAGTCGCCGTGCACGACCGTGGGCGCGGGGGATCCGGGCAGCGAGCGCCCGAGCGTGGCGTGCAGCTCGTCGATGCCCGCCAGCTCGCGGTTGCGGGAGGCGTCGAGCTGCTTGCCCCAGCGGCGCAGCTGCCGGTCCAGGAAGCCCTCGGGACGGCCGAAGTCACCGAGACCCACCTCCTCCGGATCCACGGCGTGCAGGGCGACGAGGGTGTCGACGAGTCCCAGCACGGCGCCGCGGGTGCGCTCGGCGCCCAGCGCGGCGAGCTCGTCGGCCGTGCGGTAGGGAACGCCCTCCACGAACTCCATGACGTAGAACGGCGATCCGAGGACCGACTCGTCCTCGCACAGCAGCACCGGCGCGGGCACCGGCACGTCCGTCGGATGCAGGGCGCTGATCACCCGGAACTCGCGCTTCATGTCGTGCGCGGTCGCCAGCACGTGGCCGAGCGGCGGCCGCCGCACCACCCACCGGGACGCGCCGTCCGTGACGGCGTACGTCAGGTTCGAACGGCCCCCCTCGATGAGCCGTGCGCCGAGCGGTCCGCTCACCAGCCCCGGCCGCTCGCGGTCGAGATGACCGCGCAGCCGATCGGGATCGAGACCTGGCGGGTGGACTGCGCTCACTGCGCTCATGGGGGCACCTCCGAGGGCGGACAATCGTCGCGCCTCATCATGCCGACCAGTCGGTATGCCGTCCAGTGTGCCGACGTGCCCGAGACGGGGATCACGCGTGGCAGGCGACCGGCTTTCCGCCGTTCATGACCGCCATGTCACCGAAGACGGGCACCGGATCGAGCGGCGAGCCCTCCGGCAGACCGTCCAGTTCCGCGTACGCGCGGTGCAGGTTGGCGACGAGCCGCTCGCTCTCGCGCAGTTCGGCGAAGGCCCCGGGGCCGGCCTCCCGGGCGGTCTCCAGCGGCGTACGCCCCTTGGCGTGCCCGGCCTCGGCGAGCTCGGCGACGTACCGCAGGTAGCGTTCGGTCGCGTCGTACGCCGACGGGTCGGTGACGGGGCCGTGGCCGGGCACGACGGTGTCGGCGCCGAGCGAGCGGAGCAGGTCGAGCGCGCGCAGGGAGCCGCTGAGCGACCCCATGGGGAGGAAGGGCGTGCCGCCCTGGAAGACCAGGTCGCCGGTGAAGACGATCCCGTACTCCGGCAGGTGGACGACCGAGTCGCCGGTGGTGTGCGCGACGCCCGGGTGGAGGACCCGCACCTCGGTGCCGCCCGCGTGGACGGTGAGCCGCTCGCTGTAGGTGAGGGCGGGGGCGGTGACGGTGATGTCGCCGAAGTCGTGGTGCGGCCACACCTGGTGCAGCTGGAACCCCGCGGCCAGGACCTCGGCGCGGCAGGTGTCGTGCCCGACGACGGTGGCCTCGGGCAGGAAGACGCTGTTGCCGTAGGTGTGGTCGCCGTGGTGGTGGGTGTTGACGACGGTGCGGGGGAGCGGCGCGCCGGTCGCCAGGAGCGCTTCGCGCAGTGCGTGCGCGCGACGCTCGGTGGCGGCGGTGTCGACGAGGAGGGTCGAGGCGCCGTCGCTGACGAATCCGGCGTTGTTCAGGCACCACCCGCCGTCCGGCTGGATGTAGGCGTGCACGTGGGGCGCGAGCCGGACGGTGTACGGGGCGGTGGCAGGCAATGGGTTCCCCCGGTCGGTGGCCGAACTGGTCGGACCGAGCCTGCCAGTCCGTGCCCGCCCGGGGGAAGGGAGCCCGGGGGCCGGTCCGCGATCCCGTGCTCAGTGATCGTCCCAATGGCCGTCGTGAGCGGCGTGGCGGTGGCCGTCGTGGACGTAGTCGAGGTGGTCGCCGTGGGTGACGGCGCTGTGCCCGCAGTCCTGGCCGTGCTGATGCGTGTGGCTGCCGTGCGTGATGTGATCCGCGGACTCGCACTCGTCCCAGTGCCCGGAGTGCTCGCGGTGCATGTGCCCGTTGTGCGCGTAGTCGGTGTGGTCGCCGTGCGGCACCGCGGCGTGTCCGCAGGCCGGTCCGTGCGTGTGCCCGTGGGTGGCGTGCTCCTGGTGGAGGGGGGTCATCACATTCACCTCTGGTGCGGTTCCGGGTGCTTTGCGGTACTTCAAGGCTAGTCCCGGACGCCCGCTTCATCCGGGCCGAGTCCAGGATCCCGGGCCGGGCCGGGGTCCGCGTCCGGGGCCGGGGTCAGGGGTCCGGGTCCGGGGTCCGGGTCAGACCACGATCGCCACGGCGAACCCGGCGAGGGCGATCGTGCAGGCCGTCGCCGTCAGCGCGGCGCGCACCGGCATCGGGGCCGGCCGGGCCGTGCCGCCGACGGCCTGGATGCGGCGGTGGGCGACCCGCAGGAACCCCAGCCAGACGAGCGCGCAGAGCGCCGCGGCGACCACCGGGACCACGCCGGTCCCGTCGTGGAGCGCCTGCTTCGCCGCGAGTACGGCCACCACCGTGCAGGACAGCGTGGTCCTGCGCCAGGCCAGCCGGGTCCGCTCCGGCTGAAGGCCGGGGTCCCGGGCGGGGACGGGGGCGGGGGCGGTCAACGGCTGCCTCCCCAGCCGAAGAGGACGACCACCACCATGGCGACCGCGACGACGGCGACCACGAGGCTCAGCAGCGTCGGGAAGCGGGTGACGGGAAGATCCTCGCCGCGCCGCATGGCCCGCTCGCAGCGCACCCAGTGGTTGACCGCCCGCAGCGCGCACAGCACCCCGGCCGCCAGCAGCCCGAGCGCCATGCCGGCGCGGACCTCCCAGACCAGGTCCGGCAGGAACTGGTCGACCGCGAAACCGCCACCGATGAGAGCCAGCGCGGTACGGATCCAGGCGAGGAAGGTGCGCTCGTTGGCCAGCGAGAAGCGGTAGTCGGGGGTCTCGCCCTCTTCCCTGATGCGCTGCGGCGCGAACCACAGCCGCAGGCTCCGCACGAACTCGATCACCCATCGCACCCTACCGGCCGGATTCGGCCGAACCGTCCCTGAAGGCGCGCAGCCGTTCCCACGCCGCCAGGCCGTCCGGCACCCACTCCCACCCCGGGCCGGCGAGCCGCCGCTCCAGCTCCGCCCGGGTCAGGAAGGCGTGCCACGCGACTTCCTCCGGCTGCGGGTTCACCGGCGGATCGCAGCGCACCTCGTAGACGTACGACCACCAGGTCCGCGTGGCGTCACCGCTCTCGTACAGGAACTTGAACAGCGGCACGGGCGCGGGCAGTCCCGGGACGCCCAGCTCCTCCTCCGCCTCCCGCAGCGCCGCCTCGTCGTACGACTCGCCCGCGCCGACGACCCCGCCCACGAACATGTCGTACATTGAGGGGAAGACCAGCTTCACCGGCGTCCTGCGGTGCACGAAGTACCGGCCCTCGCCGTCCCGCGCCAGGACGAAGACGCAGCGGTGGCGCAGACCGCGCGCGTACGCCTCACCGCGCGGGGCCTGCCCGGTCACCTCGTCGTTCTCGTCGACGATGTCCAGGATTTCGTCAGCGGGGTTCACCGGACTCGCCGGACTCACGGGATTCATACGGCCATCCAATCCCACCCCCGTGGACCTGTTGACGCTCCGCCCGCCGCTGCCGAAGATCTGACGCACGAGTGACTTCCCGCTCGGATCGTTCCACTCGCCCCGGCAAGGACGGAAACCATGGCGTACGACGCTGATGTGATCGTGATCGGGGCGGGCCTCGCCGGTCTGGCGGCCACCGCGGAACTCGTCGACGCGGGCCGCAGGGTGATCCTGCTCGACCAGGAGCCCGAACAGTCCGTCGGCGGCCAGGCGCACTGGTCCTTCGGCGGGCTCTTCTTCGTCGACTCTCCCGAGCAGCGCCGCATGCGCATCAAGGACAGCCGCGAGCTGGCCCTCCAGGACTGGCACGGCACGGCCGGCTTCGACCGGGAGGAGGACCACTGGCCGCGCAAGTGGGCCGAGGCGTACGTCGACTTCGCCGCCGGTGAGAAGAGGGCCTGGCTGCACGGGCAGGGCGTGCGCTTCTTCCCGGTCGTCGGCTGGGCCGAGCGCGGCGGTTACGACGCCACCGGACACGGCAACTCCGTACCCCGCTTCCACATCACCTGGGGCACCGGCCCCGGCATCGTCGCCCCCTTCGAGCGTCGCGTGCGTGAGGGGGTGGCGCGCGGCCTGGTCCAGCTGAGGTTCCGCCATCGCGTCACCGGGCTCGCCCGCAGCGCCGGATCGGTGGACACCGTCACCGGGGAGGTCCTGGAGCCCTCGGCCGCCGAGCGCGGCGCCGCCAGCAGCCGGGAGGCGACCGGGTCCTTCGAGTTCAGGGCCCAGGCGGTGATCGTCACCTCGGGCGGCATCGGCGGCAACCACGATCTCGTACGCGCCAACTGGCCCCAGCGGCTCGGCACGCCGCCCGCCTCGATGCTCTCCGGCGTACCCGCGCACGTCGACGGCCTGATGCTCGGCGTCACGGAGGCGGCCGGCGGCCGCATGATCAACCGCGACCGGATGTGGCACTACACCGAGGGCATCCAGAACTGGAACCCCATCTGGGCCAGGCACGGCATCCGCATCCTGCCGGGCCCCTCGTCCCTCTGGTTCGACGCCCGCGGCAGACGGCTGCCCGTGCCCCTCTTCCCCGGCTTCGACACCCTGGGCACGCTCGACCACATCATGAAGACCGGGTACGACTACACCTGGTTCGTCCTCGACCAGAAGATCATCGGCAAGGAGTTCGCGCTCTCGGGGTCCGAGCAGAACCCGGACCTGACGGGGAAGTCGGTGCGCGACGTCATCGGCCGGGCGCGGGCGGACGTGCCGGCGCCGGTCAAGGCGTTCATGGACAGGGGCGCGGACTTCGTCGTCGAGAAGGACCTGGCCTCACTGGTGCGCGGCATGAACGCGCTCACCGAGGAGCCGCTGATCGACGAGGCCGCGCTGCGCCGCGAGATCACCGCCCGCGACCGCGAGATCGCCAACACCTTCACCAAGGACCTCCAGGTGATGGCGATCCGCGGCGCCCGCAACTACCTGGGCGACAAGCTGATCCGTACGGCGCCGCCGCACCGCATCCTCGACCCCCAGGCGGGCCCGCTCATCGCCGTACGCCTGCACATCCTCACCCGCAAGTCGCTCGGCGGGCTGGAGACCGACCTGTCCTCGCGGGTGCTCACGGAGGGCGGCGGCGCGCTGCCCGGCGTGTACGCGGCGGGCGAGGCGGCGGGGTTCGGCGGAGGCGGCGTGCACGGCTACCGCTCCCTGGAGGGCACCTTCCTGGGCGGCTGCCTCTTCTCCGGCCGCACGGCGGGCCGCGCGGCGGCGAAGGCGGTGGCGTAGGCGACGGCACGGGTGGCGGCGAAGGCGGTGGCACAAGGAGGCGGCGCGGACGGAGACGAAGGCGGAGCCGCCGCGGGCGCACCGCCTACGCCGGCTCCGCCCCGTCCAGCCGCTCCACGACCCGGAAGCGCTCGGCGACGACCAGCGTCGTGTCGTCGACCGTGAACTCCGGGTCGCCCAGCGCCTCCCGCATCTCCTCGCTGTGCCAGAACCTCTCGTGCCCCGCGCGCCAGGCGGCGACCGACGTGTACCCCTCGCCCTCGTCCAGCGCGTGCTGGAGGTCCACGTCGCCGAGCGCCAGCACCCGCACCTCGGTCAGCTCGACCACCGCGACCTCGCGGCCGTCCGAGTCGATCACCACGGAACGCTCACCGGCCGGCGGCAGCTCCTCCTTCTCCGCCTCGTACTCGGCGAGCAGACCGGTCGTCGACACTTTCTCGCCGGCCAGTACGGCGGCGACCAGCCGGTCGCGCAGCGGGCCGGGAAAGGCGAACAGGCACGGCGGCAGCGGTGGGCGTTCAGACATGCGACAAGACTAGGTGCTGGGGGAAGCGGGGTGCGGGAGATCGGACCGAGTTCAACTACCGCGCCGCAGCTCAAAGTTGGTCCAGACCGGCCTTGACGTGAAGCGTCCCCTACCGCTTTGCTGTGCGTGATCAGACGCTCGCACTCTGCGCCGTGGAGGACCCGCGGATGCCCCCACCTCCGCCACCCCTCGGCCGCTCCCGCCGCCGGACCGACCACTCCTTCGACCCCGCTCTCGACGACACCGAACTCGTCGCCGTACGTGCCCAGTTGGCCCAGGGCCGCTGGGCCAGGGCCCGTTCCCTGATCGCCGCGACCGGTGAGGACTGGGACCGCCGGGGCCACCGCCTCGTCGTGCTCGCCCAGGCCGCCGGCGCCGCCGCCTGGGCTGGGGACTGGGTGCTCGCCGAGCCCGAGAGCGCCGACGCCGTCACCCTCGTCGCCTGCGCCGCCGTCCTCGGCGCACTGCGCGGCAAGGAGCCCGAGGCCCTGGCGCGCGAGGCGTGCCGCCGCGCCGCCGAGCACGCGCCCGCCGACCCGACTCCCTGGCTGGCCCTGCTGCTCCTGGCCCGTTCCCTCGGCACGGAGGAAGAAGTCACCCAGCTCTTCGACCAGGTACGGCTGCGCCACCCCGAGCACCACCACGCCCACCACCTGATGGCCGCCCGCCTCGCCGAACGCAGACCGGACATAGGGGGCGACCCACTCCACGAGGTGTACGACTTCGCCGCCTGGGCCGCCGAACAGGCCCCCGCGGACTCTCCCCTGGCCGTACTCCCCGTGGTGGCCCACGCCGAGCGCTACCGCGCCCTCGCCGTCGCGGGCCAGGTGCCGAAGGACCCCGCCGCCTCCGGCCACTGGTCCGGCCGCCGCGCCCGCCAGGTGATGAAGGCGGCGTTCGACTGGTGGCTGGAGTGGGAGCACGAGGGGCACCCGCGCCACCTCGTCGACCTCAACTACCTCGCCCACGCGAAGCTCTGCGAGGGCAGGCCCGCCGAGGCGGCCGCCCTCCTGGGCCGCATCGGCCCGCACGCCACCGAGGCCCCGTGGTCGTACCCCGGCCGGGACCCGCAGCAGGCTTTCCGCGCCGCGCGCCGTGCCGCGCTCGGCATCGCATGACTCCGCACGACACGTCACCGAAGCGAAGGGACAACCCCGCCATGTCGACGGGCAGTTCGAGCACGAGCGAGAAGAGCAGAAGCGCCGGCGCAAGCGGCGAGATCCGTACGTACAAGGGGCAGGAGCGCGCGCTGCGGGCCGGCCGCCTCGGCACGACGGGTCTCCTGCTGTCCGTGCTGGCCGCGAGCGCCCCGCTCATGGTCGTCGCGGGTGTCATGCCCACTACATACGGCGTGATGGGCATCGTCGGGCAGCCCCTGCTCTTCGTCATCCTCGGCGTGGTCCTGATGCTGTTCAGCGTCGGATACGCCGAGATGAGCCGCCACGTCCACAACGCCGGCGCCTTCTACGCCTACATAGCCCGCGGCCTCGGCCCGACCGCCGGCGCCGGAGCCTCCCTGGTCGCCCTCGTCGCGTACAGCGCCATGCAGGTCGGCATCTACGGCATCCTCGGCTTCGAGATCTCCGGGATCTTCGCCACCTACCTCGACATCACCCTCGCCTGGTGGATCCCCGCGCTCCTCGCCGTGCTGGTCGTCGGCGCGCTCGGCTGGCTCAAGATCGACCTCAACGCCAAGGTGCTCGGCGTCCTGCTGGTCGTCGAGTGCGCGCTCGTCGTGATCTTCGACGTGGCCGCGATCGCCGACCCGGCCAAGGAGGGCCTGTCCCTCCAGGCGTTCAACCCCGAGACCCTCACCGGAGCCGGACTCGGCACCGCGCTCTGCTTCTGCATCGCCGCCTTCGTCGGCTTCGAGCAGGCCCCGGTGTACGCCGAGGAGACCAGCCGCCCGCAGATCGTCGTCTCCCGCGTGATGTTCCTCGCCGTCGGCTACGCCGCGCTCTTCCTGGCGCTGAGCGCCTGGGCGCTCAGCGTCGCGGCCGGTCCCGGCCAGATCGTCAAGGTGGCGGGGGAGCAGGGCCCCGGCCTCCTCTTCGCCCTCACCGAGAGCAGGCTCGGCCCCGCCTTCACCGACGTACTCCACATCCTCTTCGTGACCGGCATGTTCGCGGCGCTGCTCAGCTTCCACAACGTCGTCGCGCGGTACGCCTTCGCGATGGGCCGCGAGGGCCTGCTGCCCGCCTCCTTCGGACGTACGAACAAGACGAGCGGCGCGCCCGCCGCCGGCTCCCTGCTCCAGTCCGGCGTGTCCGCGGCCGTCGTCCTCGCCTTCGCGCTCACCGACGGCACACCGGCCGGCGACCCGACCGTGCCGGTGCTGCACCTGTTCACCTGGATGGGCAACGTCGGCGCGCTCGGCGTCATCGTGCTGATGGCCGCCGCGTCGCTCGCGGTCATCACCTTCTTCGTGCGCCGCGGGGCCGGCCGGGCGCAGGCGGGGCGCCTGGCGGCCTCCGGCACCGCCGGGGCGGCCCTGCTGGTCATCGCGTTCTACACGGTCAAGGACTTCGGCGTGCTCGTGGGCGCGGGCCCGGGCTCCGCACTGAGCTGGGTCCTGCCGGGCGTCATCGGCGTCGCGCTCGCCGCCGGTCTGGTGTACGGCGCCGTACTGCGCCGCACGAAGCCCGAGGTGCACGCCCGGATCGGCCTGGGCAACGAGGCGTTCCAGCTGGAGAAGCAGGCCACCGGAGCCTGACGGCGTCCGGGGCGGGTCCGACGGAAGTCCGACGGGCACCCGCGGTCCCCGGCCCCCGGCGGCCGCTGGTGCCCGAATCGTCCTGCGACTCCTCAGCCGCCCGGCGCCCCGGACCCGCCCTTCGAAGGCGTACGGCTGTCGCGGCCGCCGACCGCGGCGCGTGTGAGACCCCGAGGGCAGGGCCGTCCGCTTCACCCGCTTCGACGGTACGCACAACGAGAACAGGCCCGCAGGGCGGACGTACTGCTCGCGCTGCGCATGCGGGACAGGCCGCTCGGCCACGCGCACGGCGGCCCGGTGCGGCCGCCTTCGTCACGGCTGGCTCAACTTCCGCCAGGGGGGCGATCGCCGGACACGCGGGGACGGCCCTGACGCGCCCGCAGTCCCGGCGCGGCATGCGCACCGGGACTGCGGACCGTCAACGGACGGAACGGGAAAACCCGTTGGGCGGCGGCGGAGCCCAGGGCCCCGCCGGGCCGGGGCCTAAAGGACGAGTGACAACAGCAGCACGAAGACCAGCGAGACCACCGAGATGATCGTCTCCATCACCGACCAGGTCTTGACGGTCTGGCCGACGTCCATGCCGAAGTACTCCTTCACCAGCCAGAACCCGGCGTCGTTGACGTGGCTGAAGAAGAGCGAGCCCGCACCCACCGCGAGCACCAGCAGTGCCGTGTGCGACGTCGACATGTCGGCCGCGAGCGGGGCGACGAGACCGGCCGCCGAGATGGTGGCCACGGTCGCCGAGCCCGTCGCGAGCCGGATGGCGACGGCGATCAGCCAGGCCAGCAGCAGCGTCGGGATCGCCCAGTCCTTGGAGAAGTCCAGGATCATCTGGCCGACGCCCACGTCGATGAGCGTCTGCTTGAAGCCGCCGCCCGCGCCGACGATCATCAGCACGCCCGCGATCGGGGCGAGCGACTTCTCGACGGTCGAGGAGAGGCGGTCCTTGGTGAACCCGGCGGCGCGGCCCAGCGTGAAGAGTCCCACCAGCACGGCGGCGAGCAGCGCGATCAGCGGCGAGCCGATGACGTCCGTGACCCGCTGGACGACGTTCTCGGGGTCGTTGACCACGATGTCCACGAGCGCCTTGGCCAGCATCAGCACGACCGGCAGCATCACCGTGGCGACGGTCGCGCCGAAGCCGGGACGGCGCTCCAGGTCCTCGGACGGACGCTGAAGAACCATCTTCTCGGGCACCGGTACGTCGACCCAGCGGGCGGCGTACTTCGAGAAGAGCGGCCCCGCGATGATCACGGTCGGGATCGCGACGAGCACACCGAGCGCCAGCGTGACGCCCAGGTTGGCGCCGATCGCGTCGATCGCGACCAGCGGGCCGGGGTGTGGCGGGATCAGCCCGTGCATCACGGACAGACCGGCCAGCGCCGGGATGCCGATCCGCATCAGCGAGTAGTTGCCGCGCTTGGCGACCAGCAG
Organism: Streptomyces altiplanensis; assembly: GCF_053591575.1. NCBI lineage: Bacteria > Bacillati > Actinomycetota > Actinomycetes > Kitasatosporales > Streptomycetaceae > Streptomyces > Streptomyces altiplanensis. The sequence continues at coordinate 18,462 of NZ_JBSFUB010000070.1, forward strand.
CACCACCGGGATCAGCAGCACGATGCCGACCTCGAAGAAGAGCGGCAGGCCGATGATGCTCGCGATCAGCACCATCGCCCAGGGCATCGCCCGGCCGCTCGCCTTCGCGAGGATCGTGTCGACGATCTGGTCCGCGCCGCCGGAGTCGGCGAGCAGCTTGCCGAGGATCGCGCCGAGCGCGATCAGGACGCCGACGCCCGCGACCGTGTTGCCGAGGCCGGTCGAGAAGCTGGAGATGGCCTTGTCGAGGGGGGCACCCGCGAACGCCCCGAGCGCCAGCGACCCGATGGTCAGCGCCAGGAAGGCGTGGAGCTTGAACTTCGTAATGAGCAGGACGATGACGGCGATGCCCGCGAGGACTGCTATCCCCAACTGGCCGTTGCCCGCCGAGGTGATCGGCTCGACGGCGTCCGCTGCCAGCGTCTCGACGCTGAGACTGGTCACGGTCTTCTTCTTTCTGAAGTTCTTCCTGAAGTCTTACTGGCCGCCGTCGAGCCGGCGCAGGGCCGCGACGGCTCGCTCGGTGATGTCCTCGGGGGTGCCGGAGACGTCCACGGACACGCCCGCCTCGTCCTCCTGGAGCGGCTCCAGGGCGGCGTACTGCGAATCCAGCAGGGCGGTGGGCATGAAGTGGCCCTTGCGCTCCCGCATCCGCTCCTCGATCAGCTCCCGGTCGCCCGTGAGGTGCAGGAACACGGCGCCGGGGGCGGCCGCCCGCAGCCGGTCGCGGTAGGACCGCTTGAGCGCGGAGCTGCTCACGACGCCGCCGAGCCCGGCCCTGCCGTGCGCCCACCGGCCGATCGAGTCGAGCCAGGGCCACCGGTCCGAGTCGTCCAGCGGGGTGCCGGCGGACATCTTGGCGATGTTGGCAGGGGGGTGGAAGTCGTCACCCTCGGCGTACGGGACGCCGAGCCGTTCGGCGAGCAGGGGACCGATGGTGGTCTTGCCGGTCCCTGCCACGCCCATCACCACGACGACGTGGGGGCTGTTCATGAGTCGAGTGCCTCGCTGTCTTCTTCGACATCGGTCCGTCGCGCTACTGAAACCTATTAGGTACGACGTATTCAAGAGGCTGTGACATAAACGTCGTACTTTTTGTTCCCGAGGGGTGCCCCGTACGCTGACCCCATGACCAACCAGGCCCGGGGACTGCACGCCCAGCTGCTGGAAAGCCTCGGTCCCGCGATCACCGCCGGTGAGTACCCGCCCGGCAGTGTGCTGCGTACGGACGAGCTCGCCCAGCGCTTCGACGTCTCGCGCACGGTGGTCCGCGAGGCGGTCCGGGTCCTGGAGTCGATGCACCTGGTGGAGTCCCGGCGCCGGGTGGGCGTGACCGTGCGCCCCACCGAGGAGTGGAACGTCTACGACCCGCAGGTCATCCGCTGGCGGCTGGCCGGCGCCGACCGCCCCCGCCAGCTGCGCTCCCTGACCGTCCTGCGCTCCGCCGTGGAGCCGGTGGCCGCCGGACTCGCCGCGCAGTTCGCGACCCCGGAGCAGTGCGCGGAGCTCACCGAGCGCGCGCTCGGCATGGTCGCCACCTCGCGCGGCCGGCAGCTCGACGCGTACCTCGTGCACGACATCGCCTTCCACCGCGTCGTACTGCGTGCATCGGGCAACGAGATGTTCGCCCGGCTCGGCGACGTGGTGGCGGAGGTCCTCAGCGGACGTACCCGGCACCAGGTGATGTTCGAGGATCCGGACCCCGCGGCCGTCACGCTGCACGTCCAAGTCGCCGAAGCCGTAAGGGAAGGCGACGCGGTACGGGCCGAACGGCTCACCCGCGAGATCGCCGTCGGCGCCCTCCAGGAGCTCGACGTCCTCGCCCCGTGATACGCCCTTGATGTCCGCCTCATTATCCTTTTCTTTGCTTTAAATCAACTCTCCGGTCGCTCTTGACGCTTGTGTGTCCGACCTCCGAGCATTCTCCGCATGGTCTTGTCAGACAGCCGGACAGGTGGCGGCACACCCCGGCGCATCAGCGCGATGGAAGCCGTCCTCACCCACCTCCGGGACGCGATAGAGCGGGGAGAGCTCGCCGTCGGTGAGAAACTTCCCACGGAGGCGGAGCTCGGCAAGCGCTTCGAGGTCAGCCGCTCCGTCGTGCGGGAGGCCCTGCGCACCCTCCAGGCGCTCGGCCTCACGGTGTCCCGGGCCGGCAAGGGCACGTACGTCGCGGCGAGCGGGCCCGACCAGAATCCGGTCTTCGGCGCGTACTCCTCCCGTGACCTGCTCGAAGTGCGGCGGCATGTCGAAATCCCCGTCGCGGGTTACGCTGCTCTCCGGCGGACGCAGGAAGATGTCGACCTGCTGACGCATCTGATCGGGAAGATGGAGCAGGAGTCCGATCCCGCTGCCTGGGTGACGCTGGACACGCTCTTCCACACCTGTGTCGCACAGGCTTCGGGCAATCCTGTCTTCCGCAAGATCATCGAAGAGATCAGGGACGCCCTCGCCCGGCAGTCCACCTTCCTGAACCAGCTCGGGGACCGGCGACGCCAGTCGGACCTCGAGCACCGGGCCCTCGTGGACGCCATCGTCCGCGGCTCCGAGGGGGCGGCCGTACAGGCGATGGCCGCCCATCTCGAACACGTCGAGATCACTCTTCACGCGATCGTGCGGCCCGGCGCCGCACTCCCCCCAAATGAAGGCGAAAAAATTCATGAGTGACCGCACTCTGTCTGCGGCCCCGGCCGGTCCCGCCGACCCCGTGTCGACATCCCCACATGTCGACGCGGGTGACGAGGGTTACAGCAAGGACCTCAAGTCCCGCCACATCAACATGATCGCCATCGGCGGAGCGATAGGCACCGGCCTGTTCCTGGGCGCGGGCGGCCGCATGGCAGGCGCGGGTCCGTCCCTGGCCATCGCCTACGCGATCTGCGGCGTCTTCGCCTTCTTCGTCGTCCGCGCGCTGGGTGAGCTGGTCCTCTACCGCCCGTCCTCCGGCGCCTTCGTGTCGTACGCCCGTGAGTTCATGGGGGAGAAGGGCGCCTTCGCGGCGGGCTGGCTGTACTTCCTCAACTGGTCGACCACCGCTGTGGCCGACATCACGGCCGCCGCGACCTACGCCCACTTCTGGGCCATGTTCAGCGACGTGCCCCAGTGGATCCTCGCCCTGATCGCCCTCGCCGTCGTCCTCACCGCGAACCTGATCTCGGTGAAGTACTTCGGCGAGATGGAGTTCTGGTTCGCGATCATCAAGGTCGCCGCCCTGGTGGTCTTCATGGCCATCGGCATCTACCTCGTGGTCACCCAGCACCAGCTCGACGGCCACACCCCGGGCTTCTCCACCGTCAGCGACGGCGGCGGCCTGTTCCCGGTCGGCATGCTGCCGATGCTCCTGGTCATCCAGGGCGTCGTCTTCGCCTACGCCTCGGTCGAGCTGTGCGGCGTCGCCGCGGGCGAGACCAAGAACCCCGAGAAGATCATGCCGAAGGCGATCAACTCGATCATGTGGCGCGTCGGCCTGTTCTACGTCGGCTCGGTCGTCCTGCTCGCCCTGCTGCTCCCGTACACGGCGTACTCCGGCGACGAGAGCCCCTTCGTCACCGTCATGAACAAGCTCGGCGTCCCCGGCGCCGCCGACGTGATGAACCTCGTCGTGCTGACGGCGGCCCTCTCCAGCCTGAACTCCGGCCTGTACTCCACCGGCCGCATCCTGCGCTCCATGGCGCTGGCGGGCTCCGCGCCGAAGTTCACGGGCCGCATGAACAAGGGCCAGGTCCCGTACGGCGGCATCCTGCTCACCGCCGGCTTCGGCGTCCTCGGCGTCGGCCTCAACTACGTCATGCCCGGTGAGGCCTTCGAGATCGTCCTCAACTTCGCGTCGATCGGCATCCTCGGCACCTGGGGCATGATCATGCTGTGCTCGCTGCTCTTCTGGCGCCGCGCCCAGGAGGGCAAGGTCACCCGCCCCTCCTACCGGCTGCCCTGGGCCCCGTACACGCAGATCGTCACGCTGGTCTTCCTCGCCAGCGTCGTCGTCCTGATGTGGTGGGGCGGCGGCATCGGCCGGACGACCGTGATGTGCCTCCCGCTGATCGCGGCGGCCCTGGTCGGCGGCTGGTTCGTGGTCCGCAAGCGGGTGGCCGTGCTGGCGGCGGACCGCAAGCACGTCTAGCCCGCCCGCTCCGTACGACGCGGAGGGTGGCACTCCACGGCGGGGTGTCACCCTCCGCGCGTTGCCGCGCACACGGCTCCTGGAGCCGCGCCGCGGCCGGCAAGCACCGGCGCGCGGCACCGCCCGGAAAGACCGCCGGGACCCGCGCCACCGGCACCCGCGTGGGCGGACAGCGGATCTGCGACGCCGGTCCGCGGAGCGGGTACGGTGCGGAAGCGGTTCCCGTACTCCATGCGCGAGGAAGGAAGTTCACCTATGTCACAGCAGGTCCAGGGGGTAGTCGCCCCGGGGAAGAACGAGCCGGTGCGGGTGGAGACGATCACGATTCCCGATCCCGGCCCCGGCGAGGCCGTCGTGAAGGTCCAGGCGTGCGGGGTCTGCCACACCGACCTGCACTACAAGCAGGGCGGCATCAACGACGACTTCCCCTTCCTCCTCGGCCACGAGGCGGCGGGCATCGTCGAGACGGTCGGCGAAGGCGTCACCGACGTCGCCCCCGGAGACTTCGTCATCCTCAACTGGCGTGCGGTGTGCGGCCAGTGCCGGGCCTGCCTGCGCGGCCGCCCCCAGTACTGCTTCGACACCCGCAACGCCCGGCAGAAGATGACCCTGCCCGACGGCACCGAGCTGTCCCCGGCGCTCGGCATCGGCGCGTTCGCCGAGAAGACCCTGGTCGCGGCCGGCCAGTGCACCAAGGTCGACCCCGCCGCCTCGCCCGCCGTCGCCGGTCTGCTGGGCTGCGGCGTCATGGCGGGCATCGGCGCCGCCATCAACACCGGCCGGGTCACCCGCGGCGACTCGGTCGCCGTCATCGGCTGCGGCGGCGTCGGCGACGCGGCGATCGTGGGCGCCCGGCTCGCGGGCGCGTCGAAGATCATCGCGGTCGACATCGACGACCGCAAACTGGCGACCGCCCGCACCATGGGCGCCACTCACACCGTCAACTCCCGCTCCGCCGACCCCGTCGAGGCCGTCCGCGAACTCACCGGCGGCTTCGGCGCCGACGTGGTCATCGAGGCGGTGGGCCGCCCCGAGACGTACAAGCAGGCGTTCTACGCCCGCGACCTGGCCGGCACCGTCGTCCTCGTCGGCGTCCCCACCCCCGACATGACCCTGGAACTCCCCCTGATCGACGTCTTCGGCCGCGGCGGAGCCCTCAAGTCCTCCTGGTACGGCGACTGCCTGCCCTCCCGCGACTTCCCGATGCTGATCGACCTGCACCAGCAGGGCCGCATCGACCTCGCCGCCTTCGTCACCGAGACCATCGGCCTCGGCGACGTCGAGAAGGCCTTCACCCGCATGCACCAGGGCGACGTACTGCGCTCGGTGGTGGAATTCGCATGACCTCCGCACGCATCGACCACCTGACCACCTCCGGCACCTTCTCTCTCGACGGCGGCACCTGGGAGGTCGACAACAACATCTGGATCGTCGGCGACGACACCGAGGCGATCGTCATCGACGCCGCCCACGACGCCGGTGCCGTCCTGGCAGCCCTCGGCGGCCGCACCCTGCGCGCCATCGTCTGCACGCACGCCCACAACGACCACATCGACGCGGCACCGGCCCTCGCCGCCGCCACCGGCGCACCGATCCTCCTGCACCCCGACGACCTGCCCCTGTGGAAGCACACCCACCCCGGCCGCGCCCCCGACGGCGAGCTCACCGACCACCAGACCCTCACCGTCGCCGGCACCGCACTGACCGTCCTGCACACCCCGGGACACGCCCCCGGCGCGGTCTGCCTGTACGCCCCGGAGCTGGCCACCGTCTTCACCGGCGACACCCTCTTCGCCGGCGGCCCCGGCGCCACCGGCCGGTCCTTCTCGGACTTCCCGACGATCATCGACTCGATCCGCGACAGGCTGCTCGCCCTGCCGCCGGACACGGTCGTCCGCACCGGCCACGGCGACGGGACCACCATCGGCGCGGAGGCCCCGCACCTCCAGGAATGGATCACCAGAGGGCACTGAAAACAGAAGAACCCCCAGTTCCACTGGGGGTTCTTCGCTGGTGTCCGAGGGGGGACTTGAACCCCCACGCCCGATAAAGGGCACTAGCACCTCAAGCTAGCGCGTCTGCCATTCCGCCACCCGGACAAGGTGTCTGTCTCGCGGCCCTGGGCCGTTCCGACGTGGAAAACCATAGCAAACATTCAGACCCCCTGATCACACCCCCTGACCGGCAGCGGGAGGATGAGGGCGACCACCAGCAACGCCAGTGGGAGGAAGCAGCGTGAGCGAGTCGAAGACGGACCGAACGGTTCCGGGCGAGGACGAGGTCGTCGATCTCTGCCGTGACCTGATCAGGATCGACACCAGCAACTACGGAGACCACTCGGGGCCGGGAGAGCGCGCCGCGGCGGAGTACGTCGCCGAGAAACTCGCCGAGGTGGGGCTCGAACCGCAGATCTTCGAGTCCCACCCGGGACGGGCCTCCACCGTGGCCAGGATCGAGGGCGAGGACCCCTCCAGGCCCGCACTGCTCATCCACGGGCACACCGACGTCGTACCGGCCAACGCCCAGGACTGGACGCACCACCCCTTCGCGGGCGAGATCGCGGACGGCTGCGTGTGGGGCCGGGGCGCGGTCGACATGAAGGACATGGACGCGATGACCCTCGCGGTCGTGCGCGACAGGATGCGCAGCGGCCGCAAGCCCCCGCGCGACATCGTGCTGGCCTTCCTCGCCGACGAGGAGGCGGGCGGCACGTACGGGGCCCGGCATCTCGTCGACAAGCACCCGGACCTCTTCGACGGTGTCACGGAGGCCATCGGCGAGGTCGGCGGCTTCTCCTTCACCGTCAACGAGAACCTGCGGCTCTACCTCGTCGAGACGGCGCAGAAAGGCATGCACTGGATGCGGCTCACCGTGGACGGCACGGCCGGCCACGGCTCGATGACCAACAGCGACAACGCGATCACCGAGCTGTGCGAGGCCGTGGGGCGGCTCGGGCGGCACACGTGGCCGGTGCGGGTCACCAAGACCGTGCGGTCCTTCCTGGACGAGCTCTCCGACGCGCTCGGCACCCCGCTCGACCCCGAGGACATGGACGCGACGCTCGCCAAGCTCGGCGGCATCGCGAAGATGATCGGCGCCACGCTGCGCAACTCCGCCGCCCCGACCATGCTCGGCGCGGGCTACAAGGTGAACGTGATCCCCGGGCAGGCGACCGCGCACGTCGACGGGCGCTTCCTGCCCGGGTACGAGGACGAGTTCCTCGCCGACCTCGACCGGATCCTCGGCCCGCGCGTGCGGCGCGAGGACGTGCACGGCGACAAGGCCCTGGAGACCAGTTTCGACGGGGACCTCGTCGACGCGATGCAGGTGGCGCTCAGGGCCGAGGACCCCATCGCGCGCGCCGTCCCGTACATGCTCTCCGGCGGGACCGACGCCAAGTCCTTCGACGACCTCGGGATCCGCTGCTTCGGCTTCGCGCCGCTGAAGCTGCCGCCCGAGCTGGACTTCGCCGGGATGTTCCACGGCGTCGACGAGCGGGTTCCGGTGGACGGGCTGAAGTTCGGCGTGCGTGTCCTGGACCGTTTCCTGGACAACTGCTGAAACGAAAATCCCAATAATCGGCCGAGTGTGCTATTCAACCGAAAAGAGTGAATGCGACCATACGCTAGTAGCCCAATTGCTTTCCCTTCGTTACGAGGGGTGTGGTTCGCGGCTGAACCGCATTTGCCAACAAGGAGGAAAAGTAATGATCAAGAAGGTCGTCGCTGCTGCGGCTGCTACTGGTGGTCTGGTTCTCGCCGGCGCGGGCATGGCCGTTGCTGACTCGGGTGCCCAGGGTGCCGCTGTCGGCTCCCCCGGCGTGCTTTCGGGCAACGTCGTCCAGGCCCCGATCCACGTGCCGGTGAACGCGTGCGGCAACACGGTCTCCGTGATCGGGCTGCTGAACCCCGCCTTCGGCAACACCTGCATCAACAAGTGACGTTGGGCATGAACCCGTAAGGGTCTGAGTCCCGGGCGGCCCCGGAGTGCGCGCCATGCACTCCGGGGTCGCCGGGCGTTCGGCCTGCGGTCGGCAACGTCCCGTGGGTATTCGGTGAAGGCAAGAGGCAGGGGAACGTACGAATGCGTCAGGTAACGAGAAACAGCCTGATCACCATGGCGGCCGCGAGCGGTCTGCTGGCTGTGGGGGGCGGAAACGCGCACGCCGGCTCGGGGGCCGAAGGATCCGCGTCGGATTCCCCGGGCGTACTGTCCGGGAATTCCGTGCAGGCTCCGGTGAACGCTCCGATCAATCTGTGCGGAAACACCGTGAATGTCGTCGGGGTGCTCAATCCCGCCGTCGGCAACCGCTGCGCCAATGGCTCGAAGGGCTCGAAGCCCGGCAAGAACCACAACGGAGGCGGAGCGGCGGCCGAGGGGCACGCGAGCAACTCCCCCGGTGTCGGCTCGGGCAACCACGTCCAGGTGCCGGTCGACGCCCCCGTGAACGTCTGCGGAAACAGCGTCACCGTCGGCGGCCTCGCCAACCCCGCCGTGGGCAACGACTGCGGCAACGACTCCACCGGGACTCCGCCGGGGCCGGGTCCCGAGGAACCGCCGGGCGAGCCGGAGGAGCCGGGCAATCCCGGGGAGCCGGAGGAGCCGGGCAATCCCGGGGAGCCGGAGGAGCCGGGCAACCCGGGCTCGCCGGAAACCCCCGAGAAGCCGGACGCGCCCGGGGAGCCGGAGGAGCCGGCGACGCCCGGCAAGCCGGGCACCCCGAACGAGCCGGACACCCGGACCGTCACCCAGCCCAAGGGCACCGAAGCGCTCGCCCAGACCGGCGCCGGCGCCCCGCTCGGCGTGATCGTCCCGGCCGGGGCTGGGCTGCTGCTGGCCGGTGCGGTGCTGTACCGCAGGGCGCGCTCCGCGGCGTAACGCGGGAAAAGCGCCGGCAGGAACGGAGCGGGCCCCGCGATCGCGGGGCCCGCTCCGTCTTCACCAGGTGGCGCGAAGCTGGCGGATGATCCGCCTGCGCAGCCGCACGCGGCGGCTGCCGTCCCGGTGCAGACTCAGTCGGTCCAACTCCCAGTGTCCGTACTCGGCATGGTCGGTCAGCAGACGGGTCGCGTCCTTGCGGGAGACCCCGCGCGGCACGTACACGTCGACAAATTCGTATTCCGGCATCGCATCTATTGTGCGGGCAGAGCCCCGGTACGGATAGCGTCTGCACTATGTCTGATGCTGCGCATCCCACCGCTGCCGAGGTACGCGCCGCCGCCGAGGCGGTCAAAGTCGCGCTCGACCGTCACCTCGACGCGGTCGAACGCCGCACCGGGGACGACGACCCGGCCGTCTACGACGCGTTCAACGAGCTCGCCGCGGCCGCCGAGGCGTACGACGAGCGGCTCTACGACCGGTACGACGAGGTCACGCCCTTCGAGATCCCGGGGTCGGACGACTCCATGCCGCCGTACACCGGGCCCGAGGAGCCCAATGCGGTGACCGTCCTCATCCGTCGCGACTACGCGGTGGTGGAGACGCAACGGCTGCTCGCCCAGGCACAGCGGATCGCCGATCTCGACCCGGACGTCGACGGCCCGGTGATCGACGCCGACACCGATCTCGACACCGACGAGCGGAGCGGTACGGCGGCGGTCGTCGGCGGCAGCGTCCATGCCGCCCTGGGCGTGCTCTTCGGCGAGTACGAGCCGGACGAAATCGCCTCCCGGCACAAGGAGTTCGGGCTGGAGGAGGGCGACTCCACCCTGTGGGTCGCCGCCGCGGAGGACCTGCCCGAGCCGGGGGAGTGGCTGAACGCCCCCTTCGAGCAGGCCGATCCGCAGCGGGTCGTGTGCCGTTTCGACGTCAGCTCCGTCTTCGACGACGAGCTGGACGAGGCCGACGGCCACGACCGGCGCTGACCGTCGGCCTCCGCCGCCTTCCTAAGGGGCGGGCTGCTCGCCCTGCTGCTCGCCCGGCCGTGCGGCGGGGGGCTGGAGCAGGGCGCGCAGCCGCGTGGTGCGGGGCCGGTCCGGGATCTCGGCCACCGCGCGGGGCAGTGCCTGGTCGACGCCGTGGACCACGGACAGGTGCCGCTCCCCGCGGCTGAACGCGGTGTAGATCCACGGGCGGTCCAGCGCCGGGGCGGCGTCTCCGGGCAGGACGGCCACGACCGCGGGCCACCGCATTCCGGTCGCCTGGTGCGCGGTGAGCGCCCAGGCGTGCCGTACCTCGGTCTCCACCCGGTCCTTCGGTACGACGACGGGCGTGCCCTCGCAGTCGAGGTGCAGGCCGTCGGCGTCCGCCGAGACGACCGTGCCGGGCAGCGTCCTGCCGGGCGCCGGGACGTGGGCGACCCGGTCTCCCGGGTCGAAGCCGCCGAACCGGCCCGGGCCGGGGTTGAGCCGCTGCTTGAGCGCCGCGTTGAGCGCACGGGTGCCCGCGGAACCGCCGTGCCCGGGGGTGATCACCTGGGTCTGCGCGGCGGACACCCCGAAGGCGCGCGGCACCGAGTCGGCGACCAGCTGGACGGTCCGGTGCACGGCCTCCCCGGCGTCACGGACCGGAACGATCACCACCTCCCTGCCGGGCGCCTCGACCTGGTTCAGCTCGCCGACCCCGATACCGGAGACCAGCTCGCCGATCGGGCCGGGGTCGGGCGTACGCGAGACGATGTGCGGGCACGCGCGGGAGGCCAGCAGGTCCGCGAAGACCCGGCCCGCGCCCGCGGACGGCAGCACGTGGGGATCGCCGCTGAGGACGAGCCGGGTGCCGTCCGCCAGCGACTCCACGAGGACCGCGGCGCTCTCCACGTCCAGCTGCGGGGCGTCCAGCACGACCAGCAGATCGAGGGCGAACGCGCCGTCCTCGTCCCGGCCGGGGCCCTCGGCCCCGGCGAGCAGGCCGGAGACGGTGACCGGGGCCGACGCGTCGTCGAGCGCGGCGGCGAGACGCCGGCGGCCGTCGGCGCTGTGCGACGCGGCGTACGCCCGCAGGCCGAGGCGGCGCGCCGCGGCGACCAGCGCGGCCGGTTCGGCGCGGGCGGCCTCACCGCCGCTGTGGGCGACCAGGCCGTTCGCGGCGACGGCGCGGATCAGTTCGGCGGCGGAGGGCGAGACGCCGCCGGCGTCCCAGCCGGCCGTTTCCGCCGCCGCGTTGTCGAACGTACTGGCCAGCCGGGCGAGGCCCTCGGCGAGGCTTTCCTCGGCGAGGGCGTACCGGTCGAGCCCCAGCAGGACCTGCACCGGCTCCTCGCTGTCGGGCTCGTCGGCCGCGCCGTCCTGTGCGCCGTCCTGGAAGGCCAGTACCACGCCCTCGGCGACCGCGTTCTGAACGGCCTCGTCCGGGTCGGGCACCTTGTACTCGGTCAGCGCCTTGCGGACGGCGCCGGACTCCAGGGCGGTGTGGCCCCGGACCGCCGCCCGCTCCAGGAGCCATCCGACCAGCGCCGCCGTCCGGCGCTCGTCGCCGGGGCCGCACTCGGCGCCGAGCAGTGCGCGCGCGAATACGTCGGCCTGTTCGGGCCGCACCCCGGGCACGGACAGCAGCTGCCACGGGTCGTCGCGCAGCACCTGCCCGGCCTGCTCCCCGAGTACGCCCGCGACCGGTCCGGCCAGCGCCTCCGGGGCGCCGCCCTCGGTCAGTACGGCCCGTACGGACGCCACGGCCTCCGGCGCGGCGGGGGCGGGCCCGGCAGCCCGCACCGGCGCGGCCGGGACAGGAGCGGGCTCGGGCGCGGCGGGGCGCGGCGCGGGCGCCGGGGAGGCGAAGAACGCGTCCCCGGACTTCGCGCCGCTCTCCACGGCCCGTACCGCCGCGAGCAGCTCGGCGGCCTGCCCGCTCAGCTTGGCACCGGCCTCGACGGGCGCGGTCTTCCCGGCCTTGCGCTGCTCGATCCGCTCCCGCAACGCCCGCTGGGCGGCGAGCTCTGCCTCGGCCTCCGACAACTGCGGCGCACCGCCGGTCTCAGCGGCGGCCTCGCCACCGCTCGACGGCCCTTCGTCGTCCACCGGGCTTTCACCGGCACCGGCACCGGCACCGGCACCGGCACTGTCACGGTCCGCCGTTCCCCGGGCGCCGGCCCCCGCGTCCTCGCCGGTGAGCTCCGGACGCCCCTCGGTGTCCGTCGTGTCGTCCACCGGGCCGCCCACCGCGGCTTCTGGCGCCGCGCCCGCGGAACCGGCGGTCGGGTCGACGCCGTCCGCCGCGGCGGTGTCGCGGTCTTCGGCCGGGGGGCCGGGGGTTGCCCCCCGGGGCAGCGCAGTCACAGCGTGCTCCAGTCCTGGTCGGGGTAGCGGTGCACGGGCGCCGACACATCGTCGAGCGCCCGGCAGATCTCATCCGGAAGACTAAGCGTCTCCACTGACAATGCCTCCGTGAGCTGCTGCGCGGTGCGCGCGCCCACGATCGGGGCCACCACGCCCGGCCGGTCCCGGACCCAGGCGAGGGCCACCTGGAGCGTGGTCGCGGCGAGCCCGTCCGCGGCCGTCGCGACCGCGTCCACGATCCGGCCCGGCGCGTCGCCGAGGTACGGCGCGACGAACCCCGACAGCTGCTCCGACCCACCGCGCGAGTCGGGCGGTACGGCATGCCGGTACTTGCCGGTGAGCACGCCCCGGCCGAGCGGCGACGACGGCAGCAGGCCGACCCCCAGATCGAGCGCGGCCGGCAGTACCTCCCGCTCCACACCGCGCTGGAGCAGTGAGTACTCCATCTGTGTGCTGGCGAGCCGGGTGCGTACACCGGGCGCGGCGAGCTGCCAGGTGGCGGCCTTCGCCAGCTGCCAGCCGGAGAAGTTGGACACCCCCGCGTACCGCGCCCGGCCGCTGCCGACCGCGATGTCGAGCGCCTGGAGCGTCTCGTCGAGCGGCGTCGCCGCGTCGAAGGCGTGCAGCTGCCACACATCGACGTAATCCGTACCGAGCCGCTCCAGCGACGCGTCGAGCGCCGCCAGCAGATGGCCGCGTGAGCCGTCGAAGCGCCGGTCGGGGTCGGGCACGCTGCCCGCCTTGGTCGCGATGACCAGGTCCCGCCGCGGAACGAGCCGCTCCATGAGGTGTCCGAGCAGGTGCTCCGCGTCTCCGTCGCCGTACACGTCCGCCGTGTCGACGAGCGTGCCGCCCGCGCGCCAGAATGCCTTCAACAGATCGGCGGCGTCGTGCTCGTCGGTGCCCCGCCCCCAGGTGAGAGTGCCGAGCCCGATCCTCGATACGCGCAGGCCCGTGCGGCCGAGATGCCTCTGCTCCATGGGCGCGAGATTACTGGCCGGGGGCCGTCCGGCAGGCGACCTGTGGACAACCCGCACCCGAGTGCCGGCCCTTTGCGCCCCTGACGGACGGGGGTCTCGCGCGCTAGAGTCCCCGCACAGGTACGTTACTGATCAGTAAGGGGAGTGGCATGCGGCTCGGCATCAACCTCGGTTACTGGGGCGCGGGAGCGGACGGCGACAATCTGGCCGTCGCCCAGGAAGCGGACCGGCTCGGCTACGACGTCTGCTGGGCCGCCGAGGCCTACGGTTCGGACGCCGCCACCGTGCTCTCCTGGGTCGCGGCCCGGACCGAGCGCATCGACGTCGGCTCCGCGATCTTCCAGATCCCGGCCCGTACGCCCGCCATGACGGCGATGACCGCCGCCACCCTCGACTCCCTCTCCGGCGGCCGCTTCCGCCTCGGACTCGGCGTCTCGGGCCCGCAGGTGTCCGAGGGCTGGTACGGCGTGAAGTTCGACAAGCCGCTGGCCCGCACCCGTGAGTACGTCGAGATCGTCCGCAAGGCCATGACCCGCGAGCACCTGTCGTACGAGGGGCGGCACTGGACGCTGCCGCTGCCCGGCGGCCCCGGCAAGCCGCTGAAGCTCACGGTCCACCCGCAGCGCGAGCACATCCCGCTCTACATCGCCGCGATCGGCCCCAAGAACCTGGAGCAGACGGGCGAGATCGCCGACGGCGCCCTGTTGATCTTCCCCTCCGCCGAACACATCGAGGACACGGCGATCCAGTACCTGCGCGCGGGCCGGGAGAAGGCCGGCAGGACCATGGAGGACTTCGACGTCTGCCCCACGCTGCCGCTCGCGGTCGGCGACGACGTGAACGCGCTGGCCGACCTGTTCCGTCCGTACACCGCGCTGTACGTCGGCGGCATGGGCAGCCGCGATCAGAACTTCTACAACCGGCTCGCGCAGCGCATGGGCTACGAGAAGGAAGCCGCCGAGATCCAGGACAAGTACCTGTCCGGCGACAAGGCGGGCGCCGCCGCCGCGATCCCGCACCGGCTGATCGACCAGACCACCCTGCTGGGCTCCGTGGAGCGGATCGCCGACCGGATGGCGGCGTACGCGGCCGCCGGAGTGACGACGCTGACGCTGGCCCCCGCGGGATTCACGCTCGACGAGCGGATCACGGCCCTGCGCGCCGGCACCGAGGCTCTGGAGCGCGCGGGTCTCGCGTAACCCGGCGGGGCGGGGCGGCGGAAGGAAAGTCTGCGGCCGTGGTGGGGGCTCGGGGGTCTTCCCCGCCACGGCCGTCATGCACAACAACGCCGTACGGGCCGGTGGGGTTACGCGTCCGTACCACCCCGGGGTTCATCCTTCCGGCCGAGTTGACGGGTGCAGCTGTTGCCTGCCCTCCCGTGCCGCATTTGACTTTCTCTTTGCGGATGTCTGCATGGAGGTGTCAGTGGTGCTCTCGCCCCGGAGTCTTTTCCAGGAGATCCTCGACAACGACGATTCCTTCCGGCTTTTCTGCTCCATAGCCGCCAGCGGCGAGACCCAGGGCGGCTGGGAGAACGGCCGGATCGCGGCCCTGGTGCCCGGGAGCATGAGGTCCCTCGCCCCGAAGATCACCCGGCACGGCGCCGACGAGGACAAGCACGGCCGGATCTTCCACGCCCTGCTCAGGAAGCGGAACCTCGAACCGGTTCCGGTCCCGCCGGAGACCGACTACACGATGCTGCTCGAACGGCGGGGCATCGGCCTCGCCCACGACAAGCTGCGCCGCGACGAGCCGCTGACCGAGAAGGACGTCCTCGTCTACCTCTCGCACAGCCGGGTGACCGAGCAGCGGGCCGCCGGCCAGATGGACATGCTGGTCAAGTACTTCGGTGACCACCCCGAAGTGGGCAGACCGTTCAGGATGATCAGCCACGACGAGGAGAACCACCTCGCGTACTGCCACGAGGAACTGCTCCGGCTGGCCCGCGCCGGACACGGCCGTACGATCCAGCGGGTCCTGCGCGAGTGCGCCGTGGCGGAGAGCCGGGTCTACCGGGACGTCAGCCTCGCCGTCATGGCCCACATGGGGCGCGTCCTGAAGTGGCCCGGGCCCAAGTCCGCGGCTCTGACGGCGGGGATCCACGCCGTGTACGCGTACGAGCGCCTCGGCGGCTGGCGGCGCATGGCCGGCCTGACGATGCCGCGACGGCGCGACGCGCTGGGAGGCCCGGCGACGTCCGCCGCCGGAATCGTCTGACCGGTACGGCGGCCGTCCGTCAGAGCCAGCCCCGGCGCTGGAACAGGCGGTACAGGCCGATCTCGCACACCACCATCAACAGGATCACCGCGGGGTAGCCCCACACCCACCTCAGCTCGGGCATGTGGTCGAAGTTCATGCCGTAGACGCCCGCGACCATCGTGGGGACGGCCGCCATCGCCGCCCACGCCGAGATCTTCCGCATGTCGTCGTTCTGCCGCACGCTCATCTGCGCGAGATGCGCGGACAGGATGTCGGACAGCAGCCGGTCGAGCGCCTCCACCTGCTCGTTCGCGCGGGTGAGGTGGTCGCTGACGTCCCGGAAGAACGGCTGCGCGTGGTCGTCGACGAACGGCAGACCAGGACTCGACAGCCGCAGCATGGGCTGGGCGAGCGGCACGGTCGCGCGGCGGAATTCGAGTACCTGCCGTTTGAACGTGTAGATCCGCGAAGCGGTGTTCCTGGACTCGCCGCCGTCCGGTGCGAAGACCTCCGCCTCCAGCTCCTCCAGGTCGGTCTGGAGCTCCGCGCCGACCTCTATGTAGTGGTCGACGACGGCGTCGCTCACGGCGTACAGGACGGCGGTGGGGCCGTGCCGCAGGACGCCGGGGTCGGCTTCGAGGCGGTGGCGCACGGCGGCCAGCGGCGCCCCCTCGCCGTGCCGCACCGTCACCACGAACGAGTCGCCCACGAAGACCATCAGCTCGCCCGTCGTCACGGTGTCGCTCTCCGGTTCGTAGACCACCGGCTTCAGCACCGCGAAGAGCGAGTCGTCGTACACCTCCAGCTTGGGCCGCTGATGGGCGCGCAGGGCGTCCTCGACGGCCAGCGGGTGCAGGCCGAACTCGCTGCTCACGAGGTCGAATTCCTTCTCGGTGGGCTCGTGCAGCCCGATCCACAGGAAGGCGTCGCCGGTGGCCCGCGCTTCGGAGAGGGCGTCGGAAAAATCGGAAGGGCCCTCGGTGCGGCACCCTTCCCGGTAGATGGCACAGTCGACGATCACGGCGCGCATTCTCCCCTGGTACGGCCCCGGACACACCCCGGGGTCCTCCTCCGCCTAGGCTGGCCGTCATGGCCACGCTGATCCTCGTACGCCACGGACGCTCCACCGCCAACACCGCCGGGCTGCTCGCCGGCTGGACGCCAGGTGTCACGCTCGACGAGCGCGGCGCCTCCCAGGCGGCCGCTCTTCCCGGCCGGCTGACCGGGCTGCCGCTGGCCGCCGCCGTCAGCAGCCCCCTGGAACGCTGCCGGCAGACCCTCCAGCCGCTGCTCGACGCGCGGCCCGGTCTCCCGCTGCACACCGACGAGCGGATAGGGGAGTGCCACTACGGCGACTGGTCGGGCCGCAAGCTCGCCGAGCTCGCCGACGAGCCGCTGATGGCCGCCGTGCAGCAGCACCCCTCCTCCGTCACGTTCCCCGGCGGGGAGTCGATGCGCGCCATGCAGGCGCGCGCGGTCGACGCCGTACGGGACTGGAACGCGCGCATCGAGGCCGAACACGGCGAGGACGCCGTCTACGTGATGTGCTCGCACGGCGACATCATCAAGTCCGTCGTCGCGGACGCACTGGGCCTTCATCTCGACCTCTTCCAGCGGATTCACGTGGATCCGTGTTCCCTGACGGCCATCCGGTACACCGGACTCCGCCCCTTTCTCGTGCGCCTCGGCGACACCGGGGACCTCGCCCCGCTGGCGCCGCGGGAGAGCGGCAATGACGGGGACGCGGCCGTAGGGGGCGGCGCGGGCGCACCGTGATCGCTCCGCGCAGTAGGGTGGACGCGCCCGAGACCGCGCGTACAGACGATTTCAAGGGAGACAGAACGTGTCCCGTCAGGTGTTCCTCTACGACCCGCCGGACCGCTTTGTGGCCGGTACGGTCGGGCTGCCTGGACGCCGTACGTTCTTCCTGCAGGCATCCGCGGCCGGCCGTGTCACCAGCGTCGCCCTGGAGAAGGCCCAGGTGGCCGCGCTCGCCGAACGGATCGACGAGCTGCTCGACGAAGTGGTACGCCGTACCGGGGGAAGCGCCCCCGTGCCGGCCGTGGCCCCCGCCGAAGTCACCGACAGCGCGCCGCTGGACGCACCTGTCGAGGAGGAGTTCCGCGTCGGCACCATGGCGCTGGCCTGGGACGGCCAGGAACAGCGCATGATCATCGAGGCGCAGGCCCTCGTCGAGCTGGACGTGGAGACCGACGAGGATCTCGCGGAAGCCGAGGAGCGTCTGCTCCAGGACGAGGAGAACGGCCCGCCGATGCTGCGGGTCCGGCTCAGCGGCGCGCAGGCCAGGGCCTTCGCCAAGCGTGCCCTCGACGTTGTCAACGCGGGCCGGCCGCCGTGCCCGCTGTGCAGCCTGCCGCTCGACCCGGAGGGACACGTATGCCCGCGTCAGAACGGATACCGCCGCGGAGCGTGACCTCCGCGGACGACCTCCTCACCGTGCTGGTGAAGGGGCAGCTCACGGTGCGCGGACGCGTCCGTGAAGCGTCCAACGCGGTGCTCCACTGCGGCATCGAGTACGAGGGCGTGACGGCGTCCTGCGTGTACAAGCCGGTCGCCGGCGAGCGGCCGCTGTGGGACTTCCCCGACGGCACGCTCGCCCAGCGCGAGGTCGCGGCGTACGAGATCTCGCAGGCGACGGGGTGGGACCTGGTGCCGCCGACCGTGCTGCGTGACGGTCCGTACGGCGAGGGCATGTGCCAGCTGTGGATCGAGACGGACCCGGAAGGGGCCGACGGCGGCCTGCTGGCCCTTGTCGAGGACGACGAGCCGGCCGAGGGCTGGAAGGCGATCGCCTTCGCCGAGGCGGGGGAGGGGCGCACGGCGCTTCTCGTCCATGCCGACGATCCGCGCCTGCGCCGCCTCGCGGTCCTCGACGCGGTCATCAACAACGCCGACCGCAAGGGCGGCCACCTGCTGCCGGCCGCGGGCGGGAAGCTGTACGGCATCGACCACGGCGTCACCTTCCACGCGCAGGACAAGCTCCGCACCCTGCTGTGGGGCTGGGCGGGGGAGCCGCTGACGGCGGAGGCCGTCGAGGTGCTGACCCGGCTGTCGGAGGAACTGGCGCCCGGGCGCCCGCTCGCCACCCGTATGGCCGAACTGATCACCCCGGTGGAGGTGGAGGCGCTGCGGGAGCGGGTGGCGGCACTGCGCACGACGGCCCGCCACCCGGAGCCGGGCGGCGACTGGCCGGCCATTCCGTGGCCACCGGTGTAGCCGTTCGGCGCGCCTGCGCAAGAGTGGCTTACCGGACACGTTTCCGTATCCGGTTCGTATCCGGAACCTGCATCCGGTTACGCTCAAGGCATGCATGCCTGGCCCGCTTCTGAGGTCCCCGCCCTGCCTGGCAAGGGCCGCGACCTCCAGATCCACGACACCGCGACCAGTGGGTTGATCACCCTCGACCCCGGTCCCGTCGCCCGTATCTATGTCTGCGGCATCACGCCGTACGACGCGACCCACATCGGTCACGCGGCGACCTACAACGCGTTCGACCTCGTACAGCGCGTGTGGCTCGACACCAAGCGGCAGGTTCATTACGTCCAGAACGTCACGGACGTAGACGATCCGCTGCTGGAGCGGGCGATCCGCGACGGACAGGACTGGACCGAACTCGCGGAGCGCGAAACAGCGCTGTTCCGCGAGGACATGACCGCCCTGCGGATGCTTCCGCCGCAGCACTACATCGGCGCCGTCGAAGCGATACCCGGCATCGTGCCGCTCATCGAGCGGCTGCGGGACGCGGGCGCGGCGTACGAGCTCGAAGGGGACGTGTACTTCTCCGTCGAGGCCGACCCGCACTTCGGCGAGGTCTCCGGGCTCGACGCCGACGCGATGCGGCTGCTGTCCGCCGAGCGCGGCGGCGACCCCGAGCGCCCCGGCAAGAAGAACCCGCTCGACCCGATGCTCTGGATGGCGGCCCGTGACGGCGAGCCGAGCTGGGACGGCGCCTCCCTGGGCCGTGGCAGGCCCGGCTGGCACATCGAGTGCGTGGCGATCGCCCTGGACCACCTGGGGATGGGCTTCGACGTGCAGGGCGGGGGGTCGGACCTCGCCTTCCCGCACCACGAGATGGGGGCGTCCCACGCTCAGGCGCTGACCGGCGAGTACCCGTTCGCCAAGACGTACGTCCACGCCGGGATGGTCGCCCTGGACGGCGAGAAGATGTCGAAGTCCAAGGGGAACCTGGTCTTCGTGTCGAAGCTGCGCCGCGACGGCGTGGACCCGGCCGCGATCCGCCTCACCCTGCTCGCCCACCACTACCGGGCCGACTGGGAGTGGACGGACCAGGTGCTCGAAGACGCCCTGGAGCGGCTCGGGCGCTGGCGCGCGGCCGTCTCCCGTCCCGACGGGCCGTCCGCCGACGCCGTGGTCGAGGAGATCCGCGAGGCCCTCTCCCACGACCTCGACGCCCCGGCCGCACTCGCCGCCGTGGACCGCTGGGCCGCACGTCAGGCGTCCGAGGGCGGTACGGACGAGGGTGCCCCCGGCGTCGTGTCGCGCGCCGTCGACGCGTTGCTGGGCGTGGCCCTGTAGTCGCTTTCCGGCCCTGCCGCCCCCGGTCCTCTCCCGAAGAGGACCGGGGGCGGTCGCGTCGTGGTCTCGGCTCTTTGCGCGTTTCTGCGCCGGACACGCTGCGCGCGGGGGCCACCATGCCTCGCGGCGGCGGCAGTTGGCAGCCGGAGAGCCGGGCGGGCTGCTCGCCGCTGCCCGTCCGGCTGTCCCGTTACTCCTCCGAGGAGTCTTCCGCGCCGTCCGCGCCGTCCGCGCCGTCCGTACCGTCCGGGCCTTCCGCGGTGCCGGGCTCCGCGCGCGGCGGCCTGGGGGGCCGCGTACGGCCGCCGGAGTTCTCCCGCAGGTACGTACCGCTGCCCTCGCCGCCGTCCGTGGCGTGCCCGGGGCCGGTACCGGGCCCCGCGCCGGGGCCGCCGTCGCGCCGCCGCAGGTACCGCTCGAATTCCCGGGCGATGGCCTCGCCCGACGCCTCGGGAAGCTCCGCGGTGTCCCGCGCCTCCTCCAGCGACTGCACGTACTCCGCGACCTCGCTGTCCTCCGCGGCCAGTTGGTCCACGCCGACCTGCCAGGCCCGTGCGTCCTCGGGCAGTTCGCCCAGCGGGATCCGCAGGTCGAGGAGGTCTTCGAGGCGGTTGAGGAGCGCCAGCGTGGCCTTCGGGTTCGGCGGCTGCGAGACGTAGTGCGGCACGGCGGCCCACAGGCTCACCGCCGGTACGCCCGCGTGCGTACACGCCTCCTGGAGGATTCCGACGATGCCCGTGGGGCCTTCGTACTTGGTCTCCTCCAGGTCCATGGTCCGCGCCAGGTCCGCGTCCGACGTCACGCCGCTGACCGGCACCGGCCGCGTGTGCGGGGTGTCGCCGAGCAGCGCGCCCAGGATCACGATCATCTCGACGCCCAGCTCGTGCGCGAAGCCGAGGATCTCGTTGCAGTACGAACGCCAGCGCATGGAGGGCTCGATGCCGCGCACCAACACCAGGTCACGGGGCTTGTCACCGCCGATCCGCACCACCGAGAGCCGGGTGGTGGGCCACGTGACCTTGCGGACCCCACCCTCCAGGAACACCGTGGGCCGGTTGACCTGGAAGTCGTAGTAGTCCTCGGCGTCGAGTGCCGCGAAGACCTCGCCCTTCCACTCCCGGTCCAGGTGCGCGACCGCGGTGGAGGCGGCGTCGCCGGCGTCGTTCCAGCCTTCGAACGCGGCCACCATGACCGGGTCGATCAGCTCGGGTACCCCCTCGAGCTCGATCACCCAGTGCCTCCTTCCGAAGTTCTCTTGTGCACGTATCAACCTTACGGCGTCCAGCAGGTCCGGCCGCAGCCCTTATACGGCCGGGCGGACCCGGTGGCGGCTGCCGCACCCGCGGAAAGCGTGCCCTGCGCCCGCCGAATCATTCGGGATCGGCCGGGCGGAGGAGATCCGACGTACGGGAGGACGCACTAGAGAGTGGAGCGCAGCCACTGCTCGACGCTCGCGATGTGCGCCGTCGCCCACGCCCTGGCCGCCTCCGCGTCCCGGTCGCGCAGCGCCGCGAGGATCGCGCGGTGCTCGTGCAGGGTCCGGCCGACCGCGTCCTCCTGGGTCAGCCCGCGCCAGATCCGGGCCCGGGTCGTCGGCCCGGAGAGTCCGTCGAGCAGTGAGCACAGCACCGAGTTGCCGGAGCTCTGCACGATGCGGCGGTGGAACTCGAGGTCGCTCGCGACCAGCTCCTCGACCGAAGGGGCCGGCCCCAGGCCGTCCAACTGGCTGCTCAGCTCGTCCAGTTCCGCCCCGGTGATCCGGGAACAGGCCATCGCGGTGGCGGCGGGCTCCAGAATGCGGCGTACGGCGAGGAACTCCAGCACGGTGTCGTCCCGGTGGAAGTCCACGACGAAACTCATCGCTTCGAGCAGCAGTTGCGGATCGAGACTCGTGACGTACGTGCCGTCGCCCTGCCGTACGTCGAGGATCCGGATCAGCGACAGCGCCCGCACCGCCTCGCGCAGCGAATTGCGCGACAGGCCCAGCCCGGCGGCGAGCTCGCTCTCCTTGGGGAGACGGTCGCCGGGGCCCAGAGCCCCCGAGACGATCATTTCCTTGATCTTTACGATCGCCTCGTCGGTGACGGCCACGCTGGGGCTCCTAGTCGCTCAGACATCCGATGTCTGAGCCCATTATGTGGCCGTGGCGGGGACGGACAAGAGGCGCTCAAACCGAACAGGCGGCACCGGTGACCGAGAAACTGCGGGATCTGATCACAGGTGCGCAATGCGTGGTCTTCGGCTTCGACGGCCCCCTCTGC